>JABFSD010000061.1 GCA_013140935.1 Acidobacteriota bacterium | reverse complement strand
ATATGGAATTCGTTCAGTTTCATCCGACGGCGTTGGCGCTGCCCGATGCGCCGCGCTTTCTGTTGAGCGAGGCCTTGCGCGGCGAAGGCGCGATCTTGCGCAACCACGCGGGCGAAGCCTTCGCTAAAAATTATGACGCACGCGGCGAACTGGCTCCGCGCGACATTGTGGCGCGCGCGCTGGTCGCCGAAATGAAACGCACCAATACGCAATGGATGTATCTCGACCTCACGCATCTCGACGCGACGTTCGTCAAGCAACGCTTCCCCGGCATTTATGAAACCTGTATGCGTTACGGCCTGGATTTGTCGCGCGATCAGATGCCGGTGAGTCCGGCGGTGCATTACGTGATGGGCGGCGTCAAGACCGATACGCACGGACGCACTACGGTCGCGGGTTTGTACGCGGCAGGCGAAGTCAGTTGCACCGGAGTACACGGCGCGAACCGATTGGCGAGCAATTCGTTGTTAGAGGGTTTAGTTTTCGGCGCGCGGGCCGGAGCCGCCGTGTTAGAAGACGCGATGCCTTTGCCCGATAAGCAGGAACCTGAACCAGTTGAATATGACCTTGTGCAATGGCGACTCGATCAACGAACCAAAGCGCGCGTACAAGATTTGATGTGGTGGAAAGTCGGCCTGATTCGCCACTCGGAAGAATTGCAAGCCGCCGTGGCCGAACTCGAAAAGCTCGCGGCTGAGAACGTAAATGACCGCACGCGCAATTTCGCGCAACTGGCCTTGCTGATGGCGCGCGCCGCGCTCTGGCGCGAAGAAAGCCGGGGCGGACATTTTCGCAGCGACTTCCCTGTGCCGAATGATGCGCAGTGGTGTAAACACTCAGCCCAACGTTTGGGACAAGCAATCAGCGGGCTGGCGAACATCGTTTAGAGTACCGCCTTCAGGCGGAATCGGAGGCTTTAGCCGACTTGCAAGTCGGCTAAAGCCTCCGATTCCGCCTGAAGGCGGTACTCTAAACATTGGGTTCCTTACTCCGGCGGCGTCCACGGCGCAGTCAACGAGTAAGCAAAGTTCGCCGTGCGCTCCTGCCGCAAGTCTGCGATGACGAGGTAGCCGGGATTCGCATAGTACGTCGTGAAGTTCACACGTGGCCCGACCGAAGGCGGGGCGATGCGATAAGTTCCGCCGGTCGCCAGTCGCAAGCTGTAATAACCGCTGCGATCTGTGAAATCAGTTGCCACGACATTGCCTTCGCCATCCGTTGCCGTAACCGTCACATTCGCCATGCCCAATGAACGCTGATCAATGACGCGGCCCGTCACGAAATAAAACGCTCTGACTTCGGGCGTAGGCTCCGGCGTCGCGGTCGGCGAAGCGGTCGGTGACGGCGTAGGCGTAAAGCGCGGCAACGGCGTTATGCTCGGGCGTGGCGTAGGCGTGACTTCAGGCTCAGGCGTCGGATTGAAATATAAAATCTGGCCATCCACCGTGCCCGCAAACAGCTTGTTGCCCATGGTGAATACGGCTGTGACTTCTTTGGTCTTGAGGCCGTTATTTTGCGCTGCCCAGCTTTCGCCGCCGTCGGGTGAAACGAATACGCCGTCGTTGGTCGCGGCGACTAAGCGGTGTTCGTGCAAAGCGAGATCGTTGACCTGCAAATTTTCCAAGCCATTGTTCATCGTCTTCCACGTTTTGCCGTTGTCTTGCGAACAGAATACGCCGCCGCCTTTGGTCGCAGCCCATACGTCGTAGGTTCCGGCAATCACATCGCTGACCGGATGCCCGCTCAGGTTTTCATTCAACGGCTGCCAATCGTTGCCGCTGTTTTCTGAAGCGTAAATGCCGCCCTGTTTCGTACCTGCCAGCAACATCTCGTCTTTGAACGCCAGGGCGCGTACGCTGCCTTGCTCAAGGCCGCGATTGGCGCTGCGCGTCCAGCGATTCGTGTTAGACACCGACGTATACACGCCTTGATCTTCCGTCCCTGCGATCAAACGCGCCGATTGCGTAACCAGCGCATTGACACTGGCGGGCGGACGGCTGGTCGCGGGACTCAACCCTTGATTCACCGCGACTGAGGTTTCCCAATCGTCCGTCGAACGCAACACGCCGCTCGGCGTAGCGCGCCACGAAGCGCCGCCTGTCGCCACCTGCGCGCGAATGTTGTTATTGAGTTGCGGGCGCTGTACCCACGATTTGCCTTCGTCATTGGAATAAGCGAAGCCGATGCCCTGCGCGCTGTCGGTTCCGCCGCTCAACGCCCAGAGCTTGCCGCCGCTGTCGGTGAAACCCGCTACGCGCCCGACTGACGTTCTTGCTACGTCTTCTGAAAAAGGTTTGGCGTCCCAACTCAACCCGTTGTCGCCTGACACGAATGCGCCCATGCCCAGATTGGTTAGGTATTGCTTGCGATTGAGAATGAACATGCCATCCACCGGACGGCGCGCGAATCCCTCATTCGATTCGCGCCACGACTCGCCGTTGTTGGGCGTCATGAATACACCGACGCGCGTACCGGCCAGCATCCAGCGCGCCGTCGGTTGCAAGGTTTTGACATAGAGCGGATCGTCGGTTTCTTCCCACTCTAAGCCGGTATTCGTCTGTTCCCAGTTTTCGCCGCCATCGTCTGAACAAAAAATGCCGCCGCCCCACGTAGCCGCAAAGAGGCGATTATTCATGGCCGACAACGAAGTCACTTGTTGGCCTTCCTCAATCGTCACTTTGCCCGGCAACCAATAAACGACCGGCGTCGTAGGCTCGCGCCAAGTTTCGCCGTCATCGCGCGAAATCCATACGCCTTGATTGGTCGCGGCCAACAGCCTGCCGCGCGACATCGTAAGTTTATTGATGGCAGTTTCACCCAGGCGGCGAAAGAGCAGCTTCCACGTAATCTCGCCAGTGTTCGTCACCGTGACGTGATAGATCGAACCGCGCGCCGCGCCGACGATGAGCTTGCCGCTGCTCATCACCGTGGCCGACAAATTAGGCGGAACCGAAGCGAATGAGCCGCCTTCGACTTCCTGCCAAAATTCGCCGTTGCTGTCTGAGGCATAAACCGACTGGTTGATCGAAGCGAAAAGCCATCGGCCATACGAAGCAATGCCAGTGACGCCGCGCGATGAAGGCAAGCCTTCGGTCAGTTGATCCCACGTCACGCCTTCGTCCGGCGAACGCCAGAGGCCGCTGCCCGTCCAGGTAAAGAGCCAGCCATCGTGGGCGGTGATGGGATTGACGATGACGAATTTGATTTGCCCGACTTGTTCCCAACGCGGTTCGAGCGCCGTTTGTGGAGATTGTGGTTGTTGGGCTTGTGAGCGATTGAGCCAGACAGCCGCGCTGATCGTCAGACACAGAGCGGCGACGGTGAGAGTGCGAGGGTTGAACATTGACGAGGTTCCTTTCTGCTGCACGCACTG
>JABFSD010000550.1 GCA_013140935.1 Acidobacteriota bacterium | reverse complement strand
GATTACGCTCGACAAGCGCTTGCCGAGCGTAATCTTCGCGCCCAACCGACAGCCTGATCTATCGCGCAGCAATTTCGCCGCGCGATAAATCAAATTCGTTTCATCCATCGCCAACTCGGGATGATTGCCGTGCAATTCAAGCTCTGACGGTAGCGGCTCGAATTTTAGTTCATCGGCGGCGCTCACGGTTTGCAACAACGTACGCAACTCGTGATAGCCGTCAGCGCGCTTGCCAAGAATTTCGAGCGTCCAGTTGAGCTTGGCGAAGGAGGGCAGCGTCAGCATGGATTATTTGCTGGGCGCGTAATCGGTCGCAGCCATATAAAAAGCGTCTACTTTCTCGACTAAACGTCCGTTTTCTTCGCTTTTCTTGCGCGCCGCTTGCCAATCGGGATCAGCTTGGAAAGCCTTCCACGCCGCATCGCGCGCGGCGCGGGAAGGGTAAGCAAGGATATAGACCAACGTATTTTCCGAGCCTTTTTCCTTATCGGTCGGCCCCCAGAAACCTACGATTTCCATGCCGTGCTTTTTGAAGAGCTTGACCGTGTGGTCACGAAAACGCGCATGCAGCGATTCGAGCTTGCCGGGCATGGCGTAATAAGTGCGAATCTCGAAAAAGCGTCCGTCCTTCGCCAGCGAAGGACTAGGCGCAGGCGTCAAAGTCGGAGGCGCAGGCGCTGCCGCAGGTGGAGTGGTTTGCGCTGAAGCTAGTATGGACATCACAACGCATAAGCATACGGCGCAACCAAGCGTCGAAAACATTTTCATCAGAATCTCCTTGGAGCAAGTTTGTAGTTCCGCTTTGCTTTTAGCACATCAGACAAGGCGGTTGATTACCGGCAGACTAAACCGGCGTAGCAAAAAAGAAACGGGCTAATATCCCACCGAACTTTGCGCCAGCCGTGCATCGTGCGCGCCCAAGCGTATGCCTGTGACGGCTTCGATCATCACGCCTTCCGCATCGCCCATGTGGCGCGGCTTATCGGTGAGCTTGTGTCCCTTGGCTTGCAGCGCAGCCAGTACTTCGGGCGTCAAGCCTTCGGGTTCAAACGTGATCGCATCGGGCATCCATTGATGATGGATGCGCGGATGGTCAATCGCCTCTTGAATGTTCATGCCGTGGTCAATCACGTTGAGGATGACCTGCAAGACCGTATTGATAATCGTCGGGCCGCCCGGTGAACCTACGGCAAACCACAGCTTGCCGTCTTTCAACACGATGCTTGGCGTCATCGAAGACAGCGGACGCTTCCGGGCCGCGACCGCGTTGTTCTCGCCTTGAATCAAACCGAACATATTGGCCGTACCCGGTTTCGGCGCGAAATCATCCATCTCGTTGTTGAGCAAGAAGCCCGCGCCTTCGACCGTAATACCGTTGCCGAAGCTGCCATTCAACGTCGTAGTGCAACTCACTACATTGCCGTCTTTGTCTACGACGGTGTAATGCGTCGTCTCTTCAGACTCATACGCCACCGGTTCGCCGTGCTTAATCGCCTCTGACGTAGAAGCCCTATCGGCATCAATCGTTGCCGCGAGTTTATCGGCATAAGCCCGCGAAGTGAGTCCCGCGACCGGCACTTTCACGAAATCAGGATCGCCTAAAAACTCCGCGCGGTCGGCAAAGGCGCGGCGCATCGCTTCGACTTTGAGATGAGCTTCCTGCGCTGAACCCGCGCCAAATGCTTTCAAATCGTAACGCTCAAGAATGTTCAACATCTCGATCAACGCGATGCCTCCTGACGAAGGCGGCGGCATCGTGATGATTTCGTGGCCGCGATAAGTCGTCTTGAGTGGAGCGCGTTCAACGGCTTTATAGTTTTTCAAATCCCGAACCGTCATCCATGGTTTAGCTTGGGGTTTGCCGTTTCCGGCTTTGCGCATACTCGCTTCAATCAAACGCGCCGTCTGGCCCGTATAAAATTCGCGCGGCCCGCGTTTAATCATCCGCAACAACGTCGCCGCCAACTCAGGCTGCTTGAACGTATCGCCTTCGACATAAGGTTTGCCGTCGCGCAAGAAGACGCGCTTCGTTTCAGGATAATTCGTCAGCGTCTTTTCGTTTTTCAGACTGCGTTCGAGTTGCCGCCACACGGTGAATCCGTCGCGCGCCAATGTGTGCGCAGGCAGCGCCGTGTCAGCCCATTTGAGCTTACCGTATTTTTCCTGCGCGTAAGCCATCCCCGCGACCGCGCCGGGTACGCCCGCTGCTTTGTGTCCATACGTCGAAGAGCCTTTGATGTATTCGCCCTGGTCGTCGAGATAAACATTGCGATGCGCCGCCGCCGGCCCCATCTCGCGGTAATCAATCGCCGTCGTGCGTCCATCAGCCAGACGAATCACCATGAATCCGCCGCCGCCGATGTTACCCGCCGAAGGCCATACGACCGCGAGCGCCAAGCCTACGGCGACCGCCGCATCAATCGCATTGCCGCCGCGTTTGAGTATGTCAACGCCGACCTGCGAAGCAATCGCGCTGACCGATGCGACCATGCCGTTTTGTCCGCGCACCGGTTGCCGTCCTGTTGCGACAGTGGTTTCCGTCGCTTTAACAGGCGAGGCGGCGCGATAACAGCCTTGCGAACCCAGCAACGCCAGCGTCGCCAACCAGATCAATGTCTTCTTGAACTTCATGTGATTTCCTCTGCTTTATTGCTTTGACTGAATGCCATCGCCACTTGGCGGCATTAAACGCAATCACTGTCTGAGAGGCAAGGGCGGCGGCTGACAGCGTGGGGCGGGAGGTCTATACTCCGTGCGTCACAGCGGGCCGTAAGCCACTTTCAGGAGAACCTCCATGACTGCTGAACCACAAGATGTCACGCAACTATTATTAGCCTGGAGCGCAGGCGACCAAGCCGCTTTCGATCAATTGTTGCCGTTGGTCAACGACGAATTGCGCCGCCTGGCGCGGGCTTACATGCGCGGCGAACGGCGCGGCCATTCGTTGCAAACTTCGGCGCTGGTCAACGAAGCCTACCTGCGATTAGTAGACCAACAGCAGGTGCAATGGCAGAACCGTGCGCACTTTTTCGGCATCGCGGCGCAATTGATGCGGCGCATTCTGATTGATTACGCGCGCAAGCATCAGTATGCCAAACGCGGCGGCGGCGCGGTGCGCGTGTCGCTCGACGAAGCCGCCGCCGTCACCGAAGCGCGCGCCGCCGAAGTACTCGCCGTGGACGAAGCCCTCGATAAGCTGGCCGCGATGGATGCGCGCAAAGGCCGCCTCGTCGAGCTGCGCTTTTTCGGCGGCTTGACTGAAGAAGAAACAGCGGAAGTCTTGCGCGTCTCAGTGCCGACCGTGCAGCGCGAATGGCGCGCGGCCAAAGCCTGGCTGCATCGTTTATTGACCGCAGGTGAAAGCGATGACGTTTGAGCG
>JABFSD010000547.1 GCA_013140935.1 Acidobacteriota bacterium | reverse complement strand
ACATGCTGGTGGTGGCGGGCTGCGACGTAGCCCGTTGGCTCGTCAAAGACCAAATCGGTACGCCGCGCATCCTGGCCGATGTGACGGGCAGTTTGGCGAATATCAAACGGCACGATTATTTGCCTTATGGCGAAGAGGTGACGGGGGCTTTGCGATCAGCGACGTATGGTTACGCGACGGATTGCTTGCGGCAGGACTTTACGACTTACGAACGGGATGATGAGACGGGGCTGGATTACGCGCAGGCGCGGTATTACGCGAGTAAGCAGGGGCGGTTCATTAGTGTTGACCCGGATGTTTCGAGTGCTGGTGTCAGCGACCCACAAACCTGGAATCGCTATGCTTATGTTGGCAATCATCCGCTTGTATTTACTGACCCAAACGGCTTGAAATGGTACTACAATAAAGACAAAAATACGTTTGGTTGGTTATCCAGAGACACTTTAACGGACGAGGATAAGGCAGCAGGTTGGGTAGAAATTGCAAGTACAACCTGGAGCGTGGTATCGGTCACGGGAAGCGGTACGATTTTCAAATCAGCCGGAGGAAGCCTGATCTTGCTGCCAACCAATAGTCAAAATTATCGCAATTTGACGGCGGAGATTTTGCAAGAGGCGCGGCTTGAGCGTATAGATGCGTCGAGAGCCGAAATTGAAGCTCGAACAAACGCGATATTTCTGGATTTCATCTCCAAGAGTGTTGATGGCGCAGCGGCTGTGTTGAGTGGCGGAGGATCGGTTACACTTAAAGTCGTAGCGAGAGAAGTTGTAACGAGCCTCGCCACAGAGTATGTAAAAACGCGGCTTATCGAAAATAGCTTAACTGCTGAAGAAGCTGGAGAAATTCAAGCAATTGCAGATACCTTCGATACAATTATTGATGTTGTGGGCAGTCGTGCAGCGGGTCAAGGTCGAAATATTCATGATCCATCCCTCCCAATCTACCTTGAAGACGGTTCAAAAGGAGAGAGAAGCGACATTGACTTCCGAATAGACACACAGCATCCCAACGTAGGTCAACTAATTGATGGTTTAAAGCGAGTTGGTAATGGGGCAGGAACCGCGAGTACTAAGCACGGTACGGATCATCGTCCGACTTATCCTCCTTATATCCGTTTTGAACCAAAGAAGAACAATTGACGCATGGTTTTTACATAAGCGAGTCAGGTATTTTTTCAATAGATCGCTCACGATAGTTATATTTGTAAGCGACTAATCTTTATAGAATCATAGCGCCAAAGTTGTATTCGCAAAAAACACCACAGTATGACATGTTGTTTTAACTGGGTGATGCTAAGATGGTGAATAAGTACCAGCGCAGTAAAATAAATATCAAGAGGCTTGCGTTAAACAAATGTCTATACTGAATCAAGCTAAAGAGCATTGGCAGCAAGGTCGTGCCTTACAAGCTGGACAGTTGATTTTTGAAAACCTTCCTAATACTGACCGTCCACAGTGGGCTGCCAGCATTCTAAGATTCGCTCTTGAGAGGAGCGGCGTTCAAAATGCTGCTTTTGAACAACTGCTTTACACTACTGATCATCAAGCCATGTGGGGAAATGGTCACCGTGTGTTTTCCGAGCTTAGAAAAATAACATTAGAGATGGACAACTTGAGAAGGAACCAAAGCCTAAGAAGTGAACAGGAGTCACTGTGTTTGCTGTTGCCGTTAGCTGAACTTGTAGCAAAGGTGACTTATAATGCCACATGCCCGCCAGACGAGTTCGATGAAGATTCTGGCTGGCAAATAGTAGCGTATCTTAAAAAAAACTTGGAGCGATTAAATCAGGAAGATGCTCAAGGTTCACTTTGGAGTCTAGTATCCAAAAAATTAACGACTCTGTAATTACAGACCCACGCGACTACTTGCAGTAGTGAGCATACAAACGGTTAGGTTGAATTGGCCGCTAAACTAAAAATCTACGATGAAAATTCTATGGCTAGCTTTTCTCAGTACTTCTCTTGCTCTACCAATTTTGGCACAGCAAAAAACAGACAAAAATATGAACGATCTGCGTGGGGCGGTTCACACCATAAGCACGACTGTTATTCTCGAGACGAAGGAAGCTGGTAAGACTGTCAAGAGGGACGCAGATATTGATAACTCAGAAGTTTATGATCGGCAGGGCAACTTGGTCGAAAAAAAAGCAAAGGCTGGATTGAACTTGCAACAGAGCGTTTTTAGCCGTGATGCACAGGGGCAGCGTATTGAAAAAATGGCTGATGGGCCGCCTAACCCGCTGGCCCCTCCGCGCCCCGCCGTGCCGGGAGGTGGCGAGCGCAACGCAGACTTTCTCACGTTTATTACGGCTTATCGCTACGACGCTGAAAAACGGCAGCTTGAGGCTACGACCCATCGGCGCTCCGGTCAGTTGTTACAGGTTGATACCTACCTTTTTGACGAGAAAGAGCGGGTGCTTGAACACTCACGAACATATTCAGTCGAGTCCGGCGGCGGTGGCTTCAGATTTGTTCATAAATACGATGAACGCGGAGCCTTAATAGAGAGCCTTTCTTACAAGGTAAACAGCGGTCAGGTTGAACATAAGACGCAATATCAAGGCATTGTTCTCGATCAACAGGGAAATTGGATTAAACGTACAGAAACGATGACAGGCGCAGATGGAAAGCCGCGAAACGCTCCAATCGTCAGCGTGCGCCAGATTACTTACTACTGAATCAGTACCAATGAAATTATTGCTTCCGGTTATTTGGGCAGCGGTCTTTTGTTTCTCTGCCTTAGCTCAATCCAAAACGGACAAAGACCTCGAAGACTTGCGCGGCGCGGTTCATGCCGTTCGCACCATGGTTTCTTACGAACTGAAAGAGGCGGGGAAGACGGTGAAAAAAGGCCGTCAGTCAGATGACTTTCACACCTATGACCGCGAAGGCAACCTGATTGAAAAGAAAGAAACGATTGGCCCAATTCGCAGCCAAAGTTTTTTCAGTAACGGCATCAACGGCGAGCGTATCGAAAAACGTTATCCCATTCTTCGTGATTCCAAAGGTCGGCTTCCACGGGGAGTTGTACCTGGCGGCGGTGGCAATGGTGAGCGAGAAGAAGAGTTTATGATTCTGAACACTACATACCAATTTAACGCCGACCAGCAACAACTCGAAGCCATTACGCGTTGGCGCAATAGTAAAGGGGGGCAATTGGATACTTACCGCTTCGACGCGCAAGGCCGCGTGATCGAATTCACCCGCAGAAACAGCTTCAATGCTGCCGCAGAAACGCTTTACCGGTTTGAGTACAAGCTGGATGAAAAAGGTGTCGTGACGGAACTCATCAGCTACGCCCCGGACGGCAAAATTAGCCAAAGGACGATCTATCGGGACATTGTCTTAGATAAACATGGTAACTGGATCAGAAGAACTGA
>JABFSD010000039.1 GCA_013140935.1 Acidobacteriota bacterium | reverse complement strand
TTCAAGGCTTGCCCGAATGGGTGCAGATCAATTCCATCGAAGCCTCGCCACACGACGCCGCGACGGCTTATTTCGCCGCGACCTTGTATAAGGCCGACGATTTCAAACCTTATCTTTTCAAGACGAACGATTACGGCAAGACGTGGAAGAAGATCACCACCGGCATCGCCGACAACGCCTTCACGCGCGTCATCCGCGAAGACCCCAACTATCGCGGCTTGCTTTACGCAGGCACTGAAACCGGCATGTACGTTTCTTTCAACGACGGCGAGTCGTGGGAATCCTTCCAACTCAACCTGCCCGTCGTACCGATCACCGACATCGCCATTCACAAACGCGATAAGGATTTGGTCATCGCTACGCAAGGCCGATCTTTCTGGATTCTCGACGACATGCAGGTGCTGCATCAGATCGCCAAGTGGGGCAAAGACACCGTTGCCGCCCAGCCTTTTCAGTTGTTCCATCCCGAACCGGCCTATCGCATGCCCGGCAGCAGCTTTCGAGGAGGCGGCGCGGCGGCAATTGGAGAGAATCCGCCTGCCGGAGCTACGATTTGGTTTTATCTGAAAGACAAACCCAAAGGCGACATCACTCTCGAAATCCTCGACGCCGCCGACAAATCGGTGAAGAAGTTTTCGAGCCGCGCGCCCGATCCCAACGCAGCCGCCGCACCAGCCGGACGCCGTGGCGGAGGCGGCGGCCCCGCGCGTGTGCCTGCCGAACAAGGCTTGAACCGTTTCGCGTGGGACTTGCGTTATCCCGACGCGACGACGTTCCCGGGCATGATCTTGTGGGCGGGCAATACGTCAGGGCCGCGCGCTGTGCCCGGTTCTTACAAGGCCAAGCTCACCGTAGACGGCAAGTCCATCATCGAAACCTTCGAAGTCCGCAAAGACCCGCGCGTAGCGACTACGCAGGAAGAGTTTCAAAAGCAATTCGACCTGCTGACGAAAATCCGCGACAAGTTCAGCGAGACCAGCGAAGCCATCACCGCCATCCGCGACGTGAAACGGCAAACGGACGAATACGCCAAGCGCGTCGCCGGACAAGCTGAAATGAAACCGATAGTAGACGCAGCCAAAGCTCTCAACGACAAACTCACCGCCGTCGAAGTCGAGCTTTACCAAGTCAAAAACCAAAGCGGACAAGACCCGCTCAATTACCCGATCAAGTTGAATAACAAGATCGCTGCGTTGGGCGGTTCCGTCGCGGGCGCAGACGCGCAACCTACCGACCAGCAAGTCGGCGTTTACGAAGAACTCGTCGGCAAGATCAATGCGCAGTTAGATAAGTTGAAACAGGTAATGGCGACCGACGTGCCTGCGTTTAATAAGCTGGTGATGGAAAAACAGGTACCGGCAGTGTTTGTGAAACCGGCGAAGTGATGTTTGTAATGTACGCGGCGAGCCAAGCAACATTGGCTGCCGCGTACATCTACAAGGGAACGACCATGACTGAAACCATTAACACTTTCGGCGAACTGTCGGACGCAGAATTCGACCAAATGATAAAGAGGGTAGCTTCTCCTGATTTTCACGATTTGCCGATGCCTGCTTTCGCCACGGCGCTCGCAGCCATTGACGCTGAAGCCCCCAGCGAAACCGTCGAACTCATCGCCAGTGTCGAAAACGGCCAACTCGCGCTTCATGAACCCGCGCCTTTGCACGCACACGGCAATGCCATTCAGTTTGGTGGCAAACGGGTCGTCATCAGAATTGCTCCCGCAGAAGTAAGTCAGGCAGCTTAACCTCTTTTTTTCAACCGCAGATTCAACCAATGTCAATCATCACTGAATGGGAATTCACTGCTGACATCGCGTCGCAAATTAACGAGATTTTGCGCGACCGGCTTGAATTGCCTTTTTCTGAAGCCAAGTGCGAAGAACGCAAGCAGGGCAGCCAAAAACGCCGCGATCTCACCATCTACGACCGAAGTGGTAAGCGCGTGCTAACCGGCGAAGTAAAAATGCCGGACAAGAAAGATGGACGCTCACCTTTGAATGAGGCAGTTGTCGTTGATGCCCATAACAAAGCCAATGCTATCGGCGTCGAATACTTTTTCACCTGGAACGTCAATCATTGCGTACTCTGGAAAACTTTTGAGCAAGGCAAATCCATCACTGAGCGTCACATAGAATTTTTTGACGCTTTGTCCGCGCCCGTGCGCGTTTCAGACGAATTGTTGCAGCCGCGAGTCAAAGAGCAGGTAAAACGATTCCTACATCGTTTTCTTGAACGCTGCGCCGCGATTCTCAGTGGCGATGAGCCGATGTTGCTATTGCCGCTGGATGAGAAGTTCATCAAGGTCTGGGAATTGGCGCTTTCGCCGCTGGTCACGAAAACGCTTTACGCAGTCAGCGAGCTATACGTAAAGCAGAACGGCTTTCGCGCGCGCCTCGACCGGTGGATGCGTGACGAGCAAGGCTGGACGCTTTCAAACGACGAAGAAATCATTCGTGAAAACCTCGAACGCGCAGCCAAGTTCAGTTGCTATGTGTTGGCAAATAAGATCGTCTTTTACAAAGCGTTGCGCCGCCAATTTCCCAAGCTGAAAGAGATGCGTTTTCCCATTACGATCAAGACGGGCGAACAACTCAAGGCCAAGTTGGATGATTACTTTGCGCATGCCACCAAGATCACGCGCGATTACGAAACAGTTTTTCAGGGTGATTTCGGCGACACCGTGCCATGTTTGAATGACGCGGCCACTGAAGATTGGGGCGACTTGCTCAACGACGCCGACAAGTTCGATTTCACGCAGATCAATTATGAAGTCATCGGCCAAATCTTTGAGCGAATGCTCAACCCCGCAGAACGCCACAAGTACGGGCAGCATTACACACGCAGCGAAATCGTAGACCTCATTAACGCCTTTTGCATCCGCACGCCCGAAGCCAAAGTGCTTGATCCGTCCTGTGGCGGCGGCACGTTTTTGGTGCGCGCTTACCAACGCAAGAACGATTTGGCGGCAGGCCGTTTGTCACATCAAGAACTGGTCAGCCAGCTTTTCGGCACGGATATTTCGGCTTACCCGGTACACCTCACGACGATCAATCTGGCAACGCGCGATTTGAAAGAAGGCGCGAATTATCCGCGTGTCGCGCGGCAGGACTTTTTCAAGCTCAAGCCGAATGAGGCCGTCTTTCGCATTCCCGCCCCTGAAAATGATGAAGATGACTATGAAGACGCTGAAGCCGATTTAGCCGTGATGCCGCACGTAGACGCGATTGTCGGCAATCCGCCTTACGTCCGGCAGGAAAAGATCAACGAGTATTACGGCGGCGCATACAAAAAAGCCTTGCAGGAACAAGCCCGCCAAGACGGCGCAGGCATTGAGCTTTCCGGGCGGTCAGACATTCTCTGTTACTTCTTCACGCACGGCTTTTCGTTCCTCAGCGACGGCGGAATGATGGGTTTGTTGACGAGTTCCAACTGGCTCGACACGGCGTATGGTTTCGCCTTGCAAAAGTTCCTGCTCGACAACTTTGAAATCGTGGCGATCTTTGAATCGAACTGCGAGCCGTGGTTCACGGGCGCGCGCGTGACGACGGCGGCTACGATCTTGCGAAGGCGAAGCGATGCGGCCAGACGAAATGCCAATCTGGTCAAGTTCGTTTGGCTCAAAAAGCCGGTAGCTGAATTTTTGAGCTACGTTCACAACGAAGCCGAACGGCGGCAGACATTTGAAGATTTACGCCACCGCATCGAAACGCTTGCTACCGACGAAGAAACCGCCTCGTGGCGTGTACGTGTCGTCAATCAAGGGCAGCTTTATGAAAAAGGCTGCCTGCCTTTTTCGGCTGAAGAAGAAGGCGATGAAGAAGCGGACGAAACGACTTCTCATGAAGTTAAGCCAAAAACGAATGGCGAGAAATCAAACGGCCAGATTGAGTTGATTGAGAAAGGCGCTGGTGACTACACCGGCTACAAATGGGGCATTTACCTGCGCGCACCTGAAATTTTTACGAAAATAATTCAACGGAGCAATGAACGATTGGTAGCGTTGGGAGAAATAGCTGAAATAAATTTTGGGGTTATCACTGGTTGTGACGCTTTCTTTTATGTGCGCGATATTAGCGATGAGGCAATTGCAAAAAACCTAAGTGATCGAGAATTCAAAGAACGTTACGGTATTCGTCCAAAAGACTTGGATAAGATTAGAATTGTTCATGCTGGCGACAAGTCGCTGCACTTAATTGAAGCAGAATATCTAGAGTCAGAGTTGCATACCTTGATGGAAGTGCAATCGGTAGGAATGCACTTTAACCAGCTTTCCAGAAAAATCTTGCTAGTGTCCGAACCAAAAGCAAAGCTGAAAGGTAAGCACGTTTTGCAATACATCAAGTGGGGTGAAAAAGCTGGCTACTCAGATCGCCCAACGTTGGCAGCTAAAACCAAAAGCGGTTTTAATTGGTACGATCTAACTTCAGCAGAGCGGGGTACACTTTTCTGGCCTAAATCTCAACAATACCGACATATTATTTGCCAATCACCAGTGCCGATCATCAACAACTGCAACTTGTATGGCATTAAAGGGCAAAATAATGTCATGGATAATGAGCTAGCTGCGATTCTGAACTCAACAATTGTAGTGTTAATGAAACATCAGTTTGGTAGATACATGGGACGTGAAGGCAATCTCAAAACAGAGGTCATTGATGTAAAAATGATGCTCGTGCCCGATCCACGCCAAGCCACGTCTGCCATTCGTAAACGCCTTACAGATGCGCTCAATTCGATGCAACAACGCAAAGCCTTGCAACTGGTCGAAGTGGATTCCACCGAATCAGGCTGGACTGGCGAACTGGCATTAAGCGACCGGCAAGAGTTGGATGACGCTGTGCTTGGATTGCTCGGCGTCGGTGATAAGATAGAGCGTGCGTCTTTGCGCGACGAGCTTTACGCCGAAATCACGCAGCTTTACCGCCAGATTCGCATCGCCGAAAAGAAGATGCAGCAACACCGTTCGGCGACGGCGCGGGCGGGCAAGCAAACCGCCCACAGCATCGCTGCCGAAATCTGGGAAGACTTTTCGCCCAAGCCGCTTTTCCAAACGCCGCTCGCCTTTGTTCCGCCCAAAGCCAAAACCGAAGAAATCACCTTGCCTGTAGGCCGTGCCAAGCTCATCGCAGGCAATATGTTCCAACCGGACGGCGTACAAATCGGCGACAGCTTCATTAAAACGCTCCATCCCGCGCGCAGCCAATTCGTCAAAGAACTCGCCGCGTTAGAGTTCGTAGGCACAATCAGCATCCCCATTGAACCAAGCCATTGCGAGCAGGCGCTCAAAGACTATGAACTTGAACGCATTCGCCTCATAGACGAATTCACGGATTTAGCAGCGGTATACACTGCAGACGAAACGTTGCAGCAGCGCGTCGTGAATGAATTGTGGAAATTACTGAGGAAGTAACAGCAGTGGATCCTTTTTGGTTGCGTTCATTTAAGCGATTGCGGGCCGCGCACCAAGCGTCCAGGTAGTGCGCCCGTAGCCGCGCCCTCCGCATACACGATGTCGCCGCGCACGATGGTGGCGACGTAGCCCGTCGAGCGTTGCACGATGCGGCGGCCTCCGCTGGGCAGGTCGTAGGCGGTTTCGGGCGCGTGCAAATGCAGCCGGTCGAAATCCAGTACGTTCACATCTGCCTTGTATCCGGGTTGCAACAAGCCGCGATCTTGCAGCCCTACGGCCTGGGCCGTGTCGTGACTCAGCATCTTGATGACCGCAGGCAAGGCCAGCCGCTCGCCGCGCCGGTCGCGTACCCAATAGGTCAACATGAAAGTCGGATAGCTGCCGTCGCAGATCGTTCCGCAATGCGCGCCGCCGTCGCCCAAGCCCAGCACCGTATCGGGATGTCGCATCATCGCTAGCGAAGTTTCCAGATTTCCCGCCGCGTAATTGCATAGCGTTGTGTAAAGTGTGTTGCGGCCTTCGCGTTCGAGCAATAGATCGTAGGCCAACGCTTCGGGCTTGACGCCCAACCGCGCGCCCCGCGCCGCGATGCTTTGTGAAAAGGGCTGTTCGTAATCAGGCGGGTCTCCCAGCAAAAACATCGAATCGAAATTGCGCACCAAGCGGCTCAAGGCAATGGCCGGATCAGGCGCGGTGGTTTCGGCCAGAATGCGCGCGCGAATGTCAGGTTGCGCTAGTTGCTGAATGCGTTCGGGCCAGGGCAAGGGCGCAAGGCTCTGATAGGTCGCCGCCGTGACGAACGGATTCAGCGTGAGTTCGTGGCCGAGGATTACGCCAATCGCGCGCCCCAACACCTGGGCTTTGATCGAAACGCCATCTGCATTCGCGGCGGCGATTTGGTCTAACAGCGCGCGCCATTCCATCGTCATCGGGCCGTATTCGCCTTCGAGCAACGAGAACAACAGCGGTCGCCCGGATTGCTCGGCCAAACGCCGCAACATCCCGAAAGCATCTGGGTCTTCGTAATCGGTGACCAATTCGATGACGCCTTTGTCGGCGGCTTGCAACTCGCGGGCGAGGGTTAAGAGTTCCGCTTCTGCCGCCGCATAACCGGGCGTCAAGTGGCCGTCGCTCGAACGATGAAACCATGTCCGCGAAGTCGAAAAGCCCATCGCACCTGCCGCCATGGCTTCGCGCACGAGCCGCGCCATCGTAGTCAAATCTTCCGGCGTAGCGAGTTCGCGGTCAGCGCCGCGTTGCCCCATCACGTAAACGCGCAAGGCTGCGTGCGGAAGGTAGCCGCAAATATCCATGTCGTATTGGCGCGTGGCGAGATAGTTCAAATAGTCAGGATAGGTCTCCCACAGCCAGGGCAAGCCACGGGTGAGCACCGGATGCGGAATGTCTTCGACGCCTTCCATCAGGCGAATCAACATCTCGCGTTGTTCAGGACGACAGGGCGCGAAGCCTACGCCGCAATTGCCCATCACGACGGTCGTCACGCCGTGCGAAGAAGACGGAACCAAACGATTTTCCCACGTCACCTGGCCGTCATAGTGGGTGTGAATGTCTACGAAACCGGGCGTCACGAGCTTGCCGCGTGCGTCTATCTCGCGCCGCCCGCGTGCAGTGACAGCGCCAACGGTGGCAATCTTTTCGTCACTGATGGCTACGTCGGCAATGCGCGGTTCTTGTCCGCTTCCATCAGCGACGAGTCCGCCGCGAATCACTAGATCGAATTCTGGTTGCATACAAAAGATGAAAGCCTGATGACGGTTTTAGAGTTCTTCGAGTCGCAGGTTGATGCGATAAATCATGTCTACGATGAGGACGGCGATGGGTGGATAGAACAGGATGGGAAACAGCGCCTCGCCTGCTTCAGGGCCGAAGAGTTCTGTCGAAACGTTGGTCAGCGCATCCAGCAACAAGCCTGCGCCGAGCGAAACCAGGTAGCCACCGATGACGAAAGCCCACGCGATGCCACGTTTGAATCTGGCATCGTCCTTGCGTTTGCGCGAACGCGTGCGGCGCGGCGCGGGGTAAGTGTAATAGTCAAAATGTTCCTTCAGGCTTGTGATCAGATGCCATACGCCCAACAGAAACAGTCCGATCAAAACGATGCGTAACCACGTTGCGGCCACATCGAAAAGATTCGGTTTCACCATTGCCATGATGAAGGTGGAAAGAAACAGCGTGACAATCGTGTAAACGGCTTTGCCGCGCGCTTTGGTTTCGGTGCGTTCGCGTTCGAGCCAATCGTTGACGATGCGGTCGGCGCGCGCCTGGTAATAAGCGCGCCGCGCCGTGCGCATGGTTTCGGCGCTGGGTTGTCGGTTTTTGTTGATGAGATTGACGCCGTCGAGCGTACCGGTTTGATCGTACCAATCGCGCCGCGCCGGATCGCTCAGGACGTGATAAGCCTCATTCACGCGCGCGAAACGTTGCGCCGACGCGGGATCAGGATTCACGTCAGGGTGATACTGCCGCGCCAGGCGGCGGTAAGCAGATTTGATTTCGCTGGTATCGGCACCTCGGCTAATGCCAAGTTCACCGTAAAGGTCAGACGACACGGCTCGCTAGTTATTGGTTAATGATGGGGACGACAGGGCAAATCGCGTGAACGGAACGAGCGCATTTTACGCAGCGCCCCGTGAGATTCAACTTGGCAGCAAAAAGAGTTTCTTCCACGAAGTCACACGAAGGAAGACACGAAGCAGAAGCCTTGAAGTTTTGCTTGTCACCCTTTTCCTGAACACCTTCTGCTTCGTGTCTTCCTTCGTGTGACTTCGTGGAAGAATTTCTTCGGCTCACTTCTTCCCCCTCCGCACCAATTCAGTTTCCGCCGCAATAAAACCGAACGCAGGCCAGTAACGTCCGCTGACGATGCGCCGAAAGTACTCTTCAGCTTTGGCGCGATTACCGTTATACAAGTGCCAATTGCCGAGTCCGTAACCCAGCGTAGCGATTTCAAGATCAGTTGCCTTTTCCAGATTGACGAGATCGCTTTCCTGTTTCTTGCCTTGATAGAACAGCAACCCGTCGTGATAAGACTTGTTCTCTTTGACCTTCATCTCCGGCGTAATGCGCGCAAGGATGCGGTCGGCATCGGCCTTTTTGTTCAAGCGGCGATAAGTCATATACAGCCAGTCGCTGATGGCGATGATCGAATCGTCGTTGCCAGGCTTTTCGGCGCTGGATTTTTCGGCGACGGCATAACACTTTTCGTAAGCCGCCGCCGCTTTGCTGAAATTGCCTTTGAGGTAATGTGCGAGGCCGAGGTGATACCAAATATCGAAATCATCTGTTTTGAGCTGCGCGGCTTTTTCCATGTCGCTGACCGCCTTATCGAATTGCCGCGTCGAGAGGTAACGATGTCCGCGATGGCGATAAAGCATGGCGTGTTTTGAGTTCATCGCCAGACCGCGCGTATAAGTTTCAATCGCCGCGTGATAACGCCACACGCTGGCTTGCGCGCGGCCCAACGCAATCAGGGTTTCGATATTTTTCGGGTCGGCGGCGAGTTTCTTTTCGGCAGCGGCGACTTCGCCTTTTTCGTCGGCCTGGGCGTAATGCTTCACGCCCAGTGGCGAAATCAGTTCCGGTGTCGTGATAGCGGTTTGCGCCAGCGCCGTCAGCACCAGACACAGATTGAATAGACCGGCAAATAGGCAACGCATCGAGTTTCTCCTTGTTGTATCGGTAACAGTTTGCGCGCGACAAAAACGGCAGGCTTGTCAAAGACACGGCTCATTCGTAGTATGCGCGCGCTTTCACATTCGCTTTAGTGTAATGCAAAACGCTGACGGGATTCAGTTGATTCCCTTAAAACATTTGCCTGAGGTTCACCCCGGAGATGATCTGGTTTCGCTGTTGGCGACGGCCCTGCAACACAGCGAACTGATTTTGCAAAACGGCGACTGTCTTATCGTAGCCCAAAAGATCGTTTCCAAAGCCGAAGGCCGACTCATTCAACTGAGTTCCGTAACCCCATCCCTGTTTGCACAAGAGATCGCCGCACAGCAACAGCGCGATCCGCGTTTGATCGAAGTCGTCTTGCGCGAATCAGCCGGTATTGTGCGGATGAATCCACACGTATTGATTACCATCACGAAGCACGGTTTCGTTTGCGCCAACGCGGGCGTAGATCGCTCGAACGTCATCGGAGAAGATTGCGTAGCACTGCTGCCGCTCGACCCCGACGCTTCGGCGCGCAGGCTACGCCAGCAGGTGGCTGAACATCTTGGCATTGAAGTCGCTGTCATCATCACCGATACCTTCGGACGCGCCTGGCGGGAAGGACTCACGAATGTCGCCATCGGCATCGCGGGTTTCAATCCGTTAAGTGACTTGCGCGGTGCGGTGGATGATTACGGCAAGCCGTTGGCCGCCACAGTGCTGGCGATTGCTGATGAAATCGCGGCGGCTTCAGGATTGCTGATGCGAAAAACCACGCGCATACCCATTATTATTGCGCGCGGCTGTCCGCTCGATTACGGCGAATATAACTCTCAAACTTTGATTCGCCCTAAAGAGCAGGACTTGTTTCGCTGACAGCCGGTGCGCGGTTTTCGGTTTCCCGCTCCACCAAGCGGGAAAAAATCAATCCCCGTAACACATCGTCTGGCTCTGCGCCCGGTTAGCCCAAAGGTTGCGTTCATTACCCCATAGTGAAAGCATTCCGTAACTTGGCGCGGCGGCGGTTTGTTACCAGCTTGTTCCCATTTACCCATGATCACCACACTTGCCGGTGGAGTTGGCGCAGCCAAGCTATTGGAAGGCTTGGCGCGCTTCACTCCGTCTGAAAATCTCTCCGTCATTGTCAACACCAGCGACGACATTCAGCTTTATGGACTGCACATCTCGCCCGACGTAGACATCGTGACGTATACGCTCGCGGGCCTCGTCAATCCCAAAACCGGCTGGGGCATCGTGAACGATACCTTTTACTGCCTCGATTCGCTGTTGCGATTTTATGACAGCGAACGCTGGTTCAATCTCGGCGACCGCGATCTGGCAACGCATATCTATCGCACCGATCAATTGCGTCAGGGCCGAACGCTGACCGAAATTACACGGCACGTCTGCGAAGCAATGGGCGTCGAAGCGCGCGTGTTGCCCGCCACCGATGCCTTTGTGCCGACGACGATTGTGACCGATCGGGGGCCGATGCACTTTCAGGAATATCTGTTGCGCCATCGCGCCGAACCGGTGGTCAAAGAAATTCGCTTTGAAAACATCGAAAACGCCACCCCTACGCTCGAAACCGTAGACGCT
>JABFSD010000846.1 GCA_013140935.1 Acidobacteriota bacterium | reverse complement strand
CCGGCGAACAACGAACGTTAGTACGGCGTATCGGCGGGCGATACGGTGCGGGCGGCGAGCAATGGTTCCGGCGGATTTACGCTGGAAAGCAATGGCCGCGTGAGCGGACAGGGAACTGCGCCGCAAGCTACGAACGAAGGTCCCGGCGGCGGCGAATTTTATTTCAACGACAACAGTCCGCCGTTCAGCGATGAAGTCAGCCTGGGCGCGTTGACGCAAATTCCCGGTCATCCCAACGTGATCGTGAACTCTTACGATCCGATTCCGATTCCATCGCTCAACACGCTGTTCGACGGCGGCACGATCTGGCACAACAACAACACGGGTGCGCGCTCTAAGAGCTATCGCATTTATGATGGCACGCGCACCAACAACCCCGGCGTAGATTTCGGCAAGGCCAACGGCCTCGGCGACATCGTGGCCTTGTGCGATCCGGCTCCGATTGAGTTGGGCAACCGCGTATGGAATGACCTTGATTGCGACGGCATTCAGGATGCCAATGAACCGGGTCTGTCGGGCGTGGGCGTACAACTCATCAAAGGCGGTCAGGTCGTAGGCACGACGACCACCAGTGCGACGGGCATGTATTACTTCAATGCCGCGAACGTAACCGGTGGCGTCTTGCCGAACATGGATTATCAAATCTGTCTGACGGCGCTGCCCGCCGGTTTTGCGTTGTCGCCGAAAGATGCCGACAGCTCGACGAATGGTGATGCGCGCGATTCCGACGCGATGTTGTTGGCGGACGGCAAGGTATGCATCACGCTGACGACGGGCGGCGCGGGCGCGACCAATCACAGCTACGATTTCGGCGTCAATGCAATCACCCTCGCTTGCCCGCCGAATCAAACGGCGGCAGCGGCGGCAGGACAATCCACCGTCGTAGTGAACTATCCCGCGCCAACCGTGAAACCGACAGGCACGCCGTTTACCTGCACGCCCGCTTCCGGCTCGGCTTTCCCGGTCGGTGTCACGACGGTGACCTGCACGGCAGGCAGCGGCGCGACGGCAGTTTCGTGTTCGTTCACGGTGACGGTGACTTCACCGACGCCCACGGCGAAATGCGATACGTTGTGCTATCGCTCGGCGGGTTACTGGTTGCTCAATCTCGATAAATTGCCAAACGGTACGGTGGTGATTTATGGGGTGAACAACAATAGCGGAATCAGCACCAATAAATTCCGTTCGATTCAATCGGCGTTGCAGGGCAATGCGTTCGGCGCACCGCTCAACGCGCGGCAGAAGTTCAATCGTGAATATGTGGCGGCACAATTGAACATACTGCATTACGGCGGGCCGGGCGCGCCGACGGTGTTCAACACGATGTGGGCGAATTTGAGTTGTTATCAAATTGATTTCGCCCCGATTACGTTGGCGACCGGCGCAGTGCTGACGCGCGATTCGATGGTGAAGGAGTTGTATATGCACATCACAGCGGCGATTCAGTCGCGCAATGATGCAGACCTGGCGAAACTCACCACGGTGCTTGAGTTGTTGAACGGTACGAATCTGTTGGGCTTTTGTAATTAGATTCGCATTGCGTGATGTGGGGCAGGTTGGGAACCTGCCCCACATCACTGGGGTCAACGTTAAATTATTTCTTCAACCGTGAAATCTCTTGCCAAACAGGGTGTGAGAGCCTATGTTCCCGGCAGTTTATCTCACAAAATTAGAACAATGATTCGGTATTTGGTGCATGAGAGCAGAGCAGATAGTCGCCAGGCGGGATAAGTACCTATAAATGCGGCACTCTGAGCGCGTAAGCCATGGGGCTGATGCGGCGCGATAGAAATACGTTCTCTTCCTTTTCCTGATGTTTACGTCGAAAGGTTTCGATCTTTAGGCGCAAAACGATGGTTGGTTTTACTTCAGGCCCCCCCTGCATAGTTTCACCGGTTTAGCATTTCTCTTCACTTGCCTTGGGCAACGCTGATGGTTGGCGACGCGGGACGATCAGTTCCGGCGGTCACTGACGCAGCGACGTGGTTTCTTTCGTGTACGCGAGCGAGCCGCTGCCCGAGGTAAAGCAACGTAAAAGCCCCATTGTGATTTGGCGTTAGGCGAGCAGCCCCATTCGCTCGAATGCGCATTCCGAGAGCGCAAAAATCACCGTGTTAATTTCTCTCGGAGGAGGAACACAAGGTTATGCTGCGAAAACATTCACAGGCTCATTCACCCTTGAGCCGTACGAACACGAAACTCGCACAAAGCTGGCGGTTCGCATTACTGGCAGCTTTGGTCATCGGCACCGTCTGGTTGGGCACGCGCATCGGCAATGCGTATGTCGCACATACTGCCAACACAGCAGACGTGGCAGGTGTGATTACCGGCGTGGTTTATCAAGATTACAACGCGAATGGACGCCGCGATACGGCGGCGACCATTACCAATTCTGACGGCAGCCAATTGTCGGTCGCTTTTGATCGCGGCGTCGCGGGCGTGATCGTGACGGCGTATGCCGCCAACGGCAGCGAAGCCGGTTCGACGGCCACCGGCGCTGACGGTTCTTATTCGCTCAATGCTTCAGGCAGCGGGCCTTATCGCGTTGAGTTCACCAATTTACCGGCGGGATATTTCCCTGGTCCGGTGGGCGACAACTCGCGCAGCAACGTGCGCTTCGTTGATGGCGCTACGGCAAGCGGACAGGATTTCGGCATCGTGTTGCCGATGGCGTATTGCCAGGACAATCCGACGCTCATCACCGCTTGTTACGTAGGCGGCAATCAATTGGCGGGCAGCAATCCCGTGATTGTTTCCTTCCCGCATTCCGCCGGTTCATCCCGTATGGACGGTGGCATGCCGGTGGATGATTTCGATCAACCGCCGCACGGCAATCTGGTCAACAGCGACAAAGTCGGTACGGTGTGGGGCCTCGCTTACGCGCGCAGCAGCCGCACGCTTTATGCTTCGTCGTTTATGAAAAAACACGCGGGCTTCGGTCCCAACGGGCCGGGCGCGATTTATCAAATCAATCCTGCGAATGGCGCTACGTCTTTGTTCGTCAACGCGGGTGCCTTGGCGGGCGTTGATCCGCATACCGATTTCGACCGCGACAACGGGAACGTTTCGTGGAATGCCGTCGGCAAGCTGTCATTCGGCGGCATCGCGTTGAACGGCGCGGAAACCGTGCTTTATGCGATGAATCTGTTTGACCGCAAGCTCTATGCGTTTCCGGTCGGCGGCGGCAGTCCGACGGCGAGCGCAGCGATTGCGAGCGCGCCGGGTTGTACGAATGGTGACGTTCGCCCCTTCGCGGTGAACTGGTCGAACGGGCAGCTTTACGTCGGCGTCACCTGCACGGCGGAAAGCACACAGAGCGCGGCGAACCTGCAAGGTTACATTTATCGCGCAGACCCCGCGACGCTGGCGCTCGATGCGTCACC
>JABFSD010000834.1 GCA_013140935.1 Acidobacteriota bacterium | reverse complement strand
ATCTCGGTCTCTGTGTTTGATAAAACCCCAATAAAACAGCTACTTCTGGATTGTGATTTACAAAATTCACCGGAGCCGTTTTCTAAAGAGTTATATCTATTCGACTTATGACCGGACACTAGTGAGTGGCATTAACAAGTATGCCGCCTCTGCCAGCACCGGCAAGTTGCATGTAAAAGTAGGGGCGGGTTGCCCTTGGAGTGCCAGCAGTGATCAACCATGGCTGACGCTCACGAGCGGTGCCACAGGAACTAGAGAAGGCACGATGGATTTCAGTTTGGCAGCGAATACTGGTCCGGCGCGCACGGGCAAGATTACCGTTGGCACGCAAGTTTTTACGCTGACGCAAGAGAGTGGTTGTGTCGTGACATTGGGCAGCCCGGTTGCCTCGATGGCAGTCACGGGAGGAACAGGCAATCTAGCCGTTTCATCAAGTGCCGGTTGCCTTTGGAGCGCAACCAGTGATCAACCATGGCTGACGCTCACGACGGCTACCGTCACAGGCAACGGTTCAATTTCTTATTCAGTTCAACCCAATTCGGGTGCGGCGCGATCAGCATCCATCATAGTTGGAAATAAAACGTTTGTAGTGAATCAGGCAGGGAGTTGCGCCGTCAGCCTGCCGATAAGCGGAACAAGCTTCCAAACCAGTTCAACGGGGGGGGCGTCAGGCACGATCTCGGTGACAGCCGCCACCGGATGCGTTTGGACCGCGAAAAGCGATCAGCCGTGGTTGGTGGTAACGAATGGTGCTAGCGGTACTGGAAACGGTGCAGTCAGTTACCGGGTATACTCCAACGATTACGCCGAGCGGATAGGGATCATTACCGTAGCTGATAAAAAATACGTGATTAGGCAGGATGGTCGTTGTTCCGTTAATTTGAGTTCCACCAGTGGCAGCTATTCTGCCGCCACTGCAACCGGTAGCGTAGCTGTAACAGCTCCAGGATGTGCGTGGGCAGCTACGAGTTTGACTCCGTGGTTGAATGTCACTGATGGCGCATCAGGATACTTAAACGGAACAGTTAGTTTCTCGATGGAGGCGAATCCGTTGGGTCAGGCGCGTATCGGCTTGCTGGTTATTGGCGGCGTTGATTATACCGTTACGCAGGCGGCAGCTTGTTCAGTCACTGCCGCAATGACGACGCAAACCTTTTCGGGTAGCGCTAATACTGCGACTGCAACCGTATCGGCTCCTGCTGGTTGTGGGTGGACAGCAACCAGTGATCAATACTGGGCGACGATTGAATCGGGTGCTACTAGCACGGGCAACGGAACGGTCACTATTAAATTGAGCTATCACGGCGGGGCGAATCCACGTCAAGCTAAGCTGACTATCGCGGGGCGCACGTTCACGATTACGCAACAGGTTGCTTGCAATGTTGTTTCGCTGTCGAGCAGTTCGTTACGCGCAAGCGCCGCCGCAGGCTCGACGACCGTGAATGTCACGACCGATCCTGCCGGATGTTTCTTTTACGCTTACCCTGATTCGGATTCCGCTTATTGGACATCCGTCAGCGGCCACGGTACGAGCCGCATTACGATCAGCTTCCTCGAAAACAACGGGGATGAACGAGTCAGCAAGGTACTTATCGGCAATCAGATATTTACGCTGACACAGGCCGCCAAGCCGGTGAATTGCGCCGGAGCTTATTTCGCGCCGATTACACAAAGCGCAGCCTATCCGGGCGGAACCTATCAAGTAGATGTCAGCACCGGTATGGATTGCCGCTGGGAAGCCGTAACGGCTACGCCGTGGATCGTGCTGGAGGCGGGAACTGCGCGCGGCATTCGGCGCGGGACGTTGAGCTATCGCGTAGCGACGAATCCGACCGCGCAAAGCCGCACGGGGACTCTTCAAGTCAATGGGCAGAGTTTTACGGTTACGCAGGCAGCGGCTTCGACTTGCACTTTTAGCGTTACGCCTACGTCAGCCAATGTGGCGGCGAATGGCGGTACGACGACGTTTAACGTGAGTGCCGGCACGGGATGCAATTGGAGCGCCTTTTCCAGTGAGATGGCAGCGAAGGTAATGACGGGCGGCACAGGTACGGGCAACGGTACGGTGACAGTGGTGACGCAGCCGCATACCGCCGCGACCGCACGCACCATCAAGCTGCTGATCGCAGGGCAAACCGTCACGTTGACGCAAGCCGGAGGCGCGACTGGCAACCCGGTTCCTTTACTGATGAGGCTCGCGTCGAAAGAGAGAACCAATCCTCATAAGGTGAGTGTGTTCGGCACGAACTTCGTGGCTAATTCAGTCGTGCGCTGGAATGGCACAGATCGCGCTACGACGTTTGTGAACAGTACTGAGCTTGAGATCGCCATCACCATCGGCGAGTACTTCGCTGACACGGCCGTGCAAATTAGCGTGTTCAATCCGGCCCCGGGCGGCGGGTTGTCGAACACTGTGAACTTTCGTAATCCGGGGCTGGCCGTAGGCGTTTCCGCCGCCGGTTACAACATGGTCGAGGGAGTCGCGGCCAATTCCATCGCCGCAATTTGGGGCCACGAATTCACTACGGATACGGTGGTCGGCAGAACTGTGCCGTTGCCGAACACGCTCAGTGGTGTGACAGTTCTTTTATACGACCGTGACGGTCGCCGCTATCAGATGCCGTTGTTTTTTGCTTCTCCCTATCAGCTTAACGTACTGGTTCCGGCTGACCTTGCCACTGGCCTGGCGGAAATCGTCATTACTTGCAGCGACGGCTCAATCCGCACCGGATATATGATCGTGCAACCAGTCAGTCCAGGTATGTTCTCCTTCGAGGCTTCGGGCGTAGGCGTCGCGGCGGGACAGGTCTTGCGCTTGCGCAACGGCGCGCTGACTTACGAAACGTTGGCGCGTTACAACGAAACTACCCAGCGTTTCGATGCGGTCCCGATTGATCTGGGGCCGGAAACCGACCGCGTCTTTTTGGTGCTTTATGGCACCGGGCTGCGCGGGCGCAGCGACTTGAGCAAAGTCACGATGCGGGCCGACAGCCCGTTCGAAGGCGTGGGCATTCCGTTCACGCCGCTTTACGTCGGTGCGCAAGGTTCGTTCCTCGGACTCGATCAGATGAACCTCGAAATTCCGCGCGCGCTGATCGGCAAGGGCAGACAAAACCTCTGGTTGAACATAGACGGTTGGACGGGGAATGTGGTCGAGGTCAATATCAAATAGGTTTTGGTTAGTTGCTGGCTGAAGGATGAGCGCCTTCTTTGACGACGACCACTTGATTGGCGGCGACGTTGGCGAGCTTGTCTATCGCACCGCTCGGCCAGCGGATTTCTACGCTTTTGGCTTGTTGGGCTGCGCCTAAGCCGAAATGCAGCCGCAGATCGTTTTGCGAATAGTAACTGCCGCCGCTGCGCGTTTCGTCGAAGAGCGTGCGCTC
>JABFSD010000178.1 GCA_013140935.1 Acidobacteriota bacterium | reverse complement strand
CAATAAATACGCATAAAGCATTGATTGAATGGCTTGGAATTTTATTAGCGGCGCTCTTGGCCGCACTCGGCTTGTTGCATTTGTACTGGGCAGCGGGCGGACGCAAAGCGAAAGCCGCCAGCATTCCGACGGTGAATGGACAGTGGGCTTTCAACCCTACGCGCGGCGCGACGGTGCTGGTGGCGGGCGTGCTGTTCACTGAAATGTTCATCGTGTTGGGACGGCTGGGCTGGTGGGGCGGCGCGTTGCCGCCAGAAATTTTTCAGTGGGGCACATGGAGCATCGTCGCGGTGTTCGGATTGCGCGCCGTTGGCGAATTCCGGCTCGTCGGATTTTTCAAGCGCGTGAACGATACGCCGTTTGCGTGGTGGGATACGCGGTTTTATTCGCCGCTATGTTTGGCGATTGCATTGATCGCTTTTTTACTGACCCGCAACGGTCACAACCAATAACCAGAAGGAGAAATATGTTCAAGAAAACCATGTCACTGTTACTGATCAACGCGCTGCTGCTGGCGCTGTCGCCCGCTGCTTTTGCGGGTGTGAACAAAGAAGCGAAACGCACCGAGCAAGTCAAAGCCGGTCTGGCGGAACTCGGCGCAGGCCCAGCTTCACAAGTGGAACTGAAGCTGCGCGATCGGCGCAAACTGACCGGCTTCATTGCGAGTTTAGAAGCGGAGACGTTCACGCTGACCGAAGCTGCGAGCCGCGCCGAGATCAACTTGCGTTATGACGACGTGGCGCAAGTCAAAGGGCGCAGCCTCGCAAGCGGCAAGAAAATCGCCATCGGCGTCGGCATAGGCGTCGGCGTGTTGCTGGTCGTAGCGATCATCGCGCTGCAAGCGTGGCCTGATGGAACGGACTGATTGCGATAGTACGAATCCACTCGCCACCGACGAATTCCGTCAAGACGGCGTTCCTGGCTTGAAGCTACGCCGTTTCACTTAACCCCGACACAAGCTGGCTTTGACACGAGCGGCAGGCTGCAACGTTTGCCGTTGTCGGGACTCGTGTGTCTTGAAGCTGGCTGACAACCATAACTGGCAAAAGAAAAAGGAGACTTTATGAAAAACAAACTGATGCTGACTTTCACCACGATGGCGCTGACGGCAACGATGCTGATGATGACGGCGACCGCGCAAAAAGGCGGCAAGAAAAACCAACTCGATACGCATCCGCCGACTGACGCCAAACCCAAAGTCATCAACGGCCCGAAAATTGACCTCGGAACCAAGATCAGCCTGACCTGCAAAGGCGCAGCGGGCGGCGACGTAACCTCGACCGTGCGCGTGACCAATCAAACCGGCGCAGAGATTCCGAGCCTAACGATGGTTTACGTGCAAACCGACAACGGCAAGGCACATGAAGCATTGAGTGCGCCGCTAGCCCGTCGCGGCGAAGCCATTATTCACGCCCCCAAAGGCAACACGCCGCGTTCGTGCGAGGCGTGGTTTTTCAAGCAGTAAAGACAAGCCGTAGCGCAGGTTTCAAACCTGCGCTACGTCTCACCAATCATTAATCCACTGACAAAACCATTCACCCTGAAGGAGGGAGCAGACATGACTTTCCACAATCTAAGAATTCGCTTTTCGGTCTTCAGCATTGCGTTGCTCATAGCTCTGACGTTGTTCGCGGCGCAGCAACGATTCAATGCAAGAGCCGTGCTGGCAGCGCCCGCGCGCGGACTGCCGGTCTTTACGGCATTGAGCAACGTACAGCAAAAAGCCGGCAGCAGCGCCAAAACATTCGTCATCGCGCGCGTCGCTGATGCCGAAGAAGCACCAAGCAGCTTGCACGTTTCGGTCAATTTCGCCGCCAGCGCGACGGTCAATGGCGTAACGATTTCAGGGATTCAGATAAGCGCGGATGGCAATGTTTCCGCCACCGTTGCCACGAATTGCAATGCGGGAACGACTTCGTTCACCTTGCGGGTGATGGATAATGCAAGTCTGTCAACGACCGCCAGTCTGGCCGTAACGGTCTTGCCGAATACGCCGCCCGCTATGGCTTACCACCCTGCTTACGCAATGGATGTCGGCGAAACGTTGACGGTCAATCCGGCCAACTCGCCGATTGATAACGGCACGATTTCAACTGTCACGTTGCAAAGCGTAGTGCCAGCGCTAGGCGGTACGGTTACGGTCAGCGCTTATGGCGCAGTCACCATCAGCAACCCTTCGGTCACGGGCAATCACATCGTGAAGGTGCGCCTGATAGACAGTTGCAGCTTGTTCGCCGACTTTAGTTTTTCGGTGAACGTGACGGGCGCGGTTTGTCCGGTCATCACCGTCGCTCCGACGACGTTGAGCAGCGCCACACGGGGTAACAACTACGCGCAACAATTCGGAGCGAGTGGCGGCAACGGGTCTTACAGTTATGCAGTCAGCGCGGGCACTTTGCCGAGCGGACTGACGCTCGCATCCAACGGCAATCTGGCTGGCACGCCCACGGTTGCCGCCACTAACTTCTTCACGATCCGCGCGACCGATCTCAACGGCTGCCAGGGCGCGCGGGGCTATGCGCTGGTCGTCAACAGCGTCGTTTGTAGCTACGCGATCAACCCGAATAGCGTAACCATACCGGCGCAAGGCGGCTTGCTCTCTGCCATTAGTGTTACAGCGGGCGTGGGGTGCGACTGGACGGCGGTGAGCAATGTGGCGTGGCTCACGATCACCAACGGCGCGGCGGGCAGCGGCAATGGCTCGGTGAATTACAGCGCCGCCGCCAATCCGAACCCCGCACCGCGCACCGGCACGCTGACCATCGCGGGGCATAGCTTCACCGTGAATCAAGTGGCGGCTCAGGTTTGCGCGACACTCACCGTCAATCCGTCATCGTTGCCCGCGCTGATCGTAAGCAAGCCCTTCAACCAAACGCTCGTCGCCAGCGGCGGCAACACGCCTTATTCATTTGCCGTGACAAACGGCGTCATTCCGGCGGGCATCAACTTGAATGCACAAGGCGCGCTGACCGGTACGCCGATGATTGCCGGTGACACGAGCTTCACGGTGACCGCGACCGATGCGAACGGTTGCAAAGGCACACGCACTTATCACGTCACCATTCAGCCGCGCAGCTTCACCAGCGTCTCGGCGGCGAGCTATCTCGGCAACCAACTGGCGAGCGATATGATCGTCGCGGGCTTTGGCGTTGACTTGGCTGCGCAAACGGCTGTGGCAGATACGTCGCCCCTGCCGCTGCAACTGGCGGGCGTGAGCGTGCGCGTACGCGACAGTCAGAGCGTCGAACGAATGGCTCCGTTGTTTTTCGTTTCGCCCACGCAAGTGAATTACCTGATGCCCACCGGCACGGCGCTCGGCCTCGCGCATGTGACGCTGACGAACGCCGCCAACCTGCTGTCAGAAGGCGACGTGAACATTGCCTCCATCG
>JABFSD010000040.1 GCA_013140935.1 Acidobacteriota bacterium | reverse complement strand
CTGTCGCCAGACCTGTTTGCGATAAGGGTAAGTAGCCTTTTCGCGGCTCAGTTTCATTTTGGGTTCAGTGTGGCCGTTGCGTTCGAGTTCGACGAGTTTGTATACGCCACCCAGCGCGGGCATGTCGCGCGACGTACTCAGTTCCGTCCCGATTCCGAAAAGATCAATCGGAGCGCCCGCCGCCAACAACTCGGTAATCTTGAATTCGTTGAGATCGTTGCTCGCCATGATCTTGACGTGTTGCATTCCGGCTTCGTCGAAGATGGCGCGGACTTGTTTGCTGAAGGCTACGAGATCGCCGCTGTCGAGCCGCACGCCGCGCAGCTTCGCGCCGAATTCCGTCGCCATTCGCGCGGCATTCAGCGTGTCGTAAGTGTCTAACAACAGCGTCGTCGTTTCGGGAAAGACTTCGTGATAAGCGCGAAAGGCGTCAATCTCGCGTTCGTAAGACATCGTGAACGAGTGTGCCGCCGTGCCGTAAACCGGAATGTTAAAGAGGTGCCCGGCTTCTACGTTCGATGTGCCTGCGCATCCGCCGATGAAGGCTGCGCGCGCTGCATACAACGCCGCGCCGAAGCTGTGACAGCGCCGCGCGCCGAACTCGATGATGCTGCGGCCTTGCGCTGCGGCCACCATCCGCGCGGCTTTGCTGGCGATTAGGGTTTGAAAGTTCAATGTCGTCAGCAAAAACGTTTCGACGAGTTGGGCTTCGATCAGCGGAGCCGTTACGCGCAAGAGCGGTTCGTTGCCAAAAGCCAGCGTGCCTTCGGGCATCGCCCAGATGTCGCCGGTGAAACGAAACTCGCGCAGGTAATCCCAAAACTCCGGCGCGACATTTGCGAAGACAGGCAGGCTGCGCAGGTAAGCGATCTCTTCAGCGTTGAAACTCAACGTGTGCAGATATTCGAGCGCCTGTTGCAAACCGGCTACGACAAAGTAAGCGCGCTCGGGCGGCAGTTTGCGTACGAATAACTCAAAGCTCGCGCGGTCGTTGCGTCCGTGCGCGTGATAAGCCGCCGCCATCGTCAGTTGATAAAGGTCAGTGGCGAGTCCACTAAAACGCGGCGCGAGCGGTTCAGGAAAGGGAATGTTTGTTTCCATAAGCACCTTCGTGTAGAAAGTACACGAAGTCTAGGCGGTGCGGCGCTGAACTGTCAATCACAAATTTTTGTGCGGTTCTTTTACGTCGTGGGCTTGTGGTATTTTGAGCGAGACAACGACACATTGAATTCATAGATTGCCCATTGCCGATTTCGCATTACCCACGGATAGGCAGAAAGAGAAGCCTTTCCCCCGTTTATCAATGGGTAATGCGTAATGGGCAATGGGCAATTACTCTGGTCGTCAGGTCGTAGGTAATTCAAAAAGGGGTAAAGCAATGACGACAATAGTGCGCACAGCACAAGCGGCAGATTACGCAGAGGTACTGATGCTGTTGAAACAAGCGGGCTTGCCGAGTGACGGCGTGCAGGAAAACTTCGCCAACTTCATCGTGGCGCGCGACGCCGAAGACGATTTGATTGGCGTCGTAGGCGCGGAATATCACGGCGACTTGGCGTTGTTGCGTTCGCTGGCGGTGAGCGAAGCCGCGCGCGGCAAGGGCTTGGGGCGTGAATTGGTGTTGGAAGTTTTATCCGCCGCGCGCGTAAAGCAAATACGCGAAGTCGTGTTGTTGACCGCGACGGCGGAAAAGTTTTTTGCGGGCTTCTTCGGGTTTGAGACGGTGGCGCGCGACCAATATGACAGCGTGTTGTTCGCTTCGTTGGAATGGCATCTGACGCAATGCGCTTCGGCAGTGTGTATGCGGCTGCCGTTGGTCTAAACAATCTGAACTTTGTCGCGGAACGGCGCGTTATGCAGCGCGCAGATTTTTCATTGGAGGTAAACGATGAGCAATGTATTCGATCAATGGCGCGAAACCGCGCAACGCAAGGCACAAGAGCTTGACGAAAAGCTCGGACTGAAAACCAAGCTCGAACAGGGCGTGAACATCGCCAGCGATTTGGCACGCAAGGCGGGCGAGACGGTCAGCGAAGTCGCTACGGCGACAAAAGAAAAGGCTACGCAGGTAGATAGCGAGTTGCGCGTAACGGAAAACGTTCGTGAGGCCGCGCGCTCGACGGCGGCAGGCGTGGGCGATTTGGGCAAAGCCGCCGAACAAACCGCAAAAGACGTATTCGGTACGGCGCAAGGTTTTTATAAGAAAGCCGAGAGTGCTTATCAGACCACAGCGAGCGGCGCGCGCTTGACTGAAGCGACGGTGAGCGGATACGCCAAAGCACGGCAATGGATCAAAGACAATCCAGGCAAGACGGCGCTCGTGAGTTTTTCGGTGATCGCGGGCATTCGCGCGGGTTCGGCCTTGCCGGGTTTGGGTGCGACGGTGTTGGGTTCTTCGTTGATGGGGAACTGGTTCTTTCACAGCGCACTGCCGATTGTGGGGGTGCGAATGCTGACGGAGAAATACACCGCGTATTTGAAAGAACAGGAACAGCGTTTAGCCAACGGCGACCTGGAAGAAGCCGACCGCGCGAGTCTGGAATTTCAAAAGAACATGACCAAATACGTCGGAGCGCCGCTGCTCGGAGCATTCAGTATGGCGGCGGGAGCTTCGATGATCGGCTCGGCGTTTTCGGGCGCGACGGTGACGGGCTTGCCCTTGAATCTGATCTTGGGCGGCAATCCGTTGTTGAACGGCGTATGGTTCTTTGCCAACGGCGTCGTCTGCATCACGGAAGGCTATAAGTTCTTTATGATCGCGCTGGCCGAAGAGGAAGAAGTGCAACGCGTCGTACGCGAAATCAAAGGTTTGTTGCCAGCGGCGGCGACGGCCTGAGTTTTACGTCATGCGTTTTACATCGGGCGATTGATCGGAAAGAATGACGAACCAATCGGGCAGGCTTGATGGCCTGCCCTTAATTTTTTTTGAAGGAGTCACAACCGCAATGGCGAATCGCACTGCGACCATCGAAACCAACAAAGGCACGATCAAGTTTGAACTTTATGAAGACCTCGCGCCGATCACGACGAGCAATTTTATCGGCTTGGCCGAAAGCAATTTTTATGACGGACTGACGTTTCATCGTTACGTCAAAGATTTCGTCATTCAGGGCGGATGCCCGACAGGCACGGGCACGGGCGGTTCGGGCAAGCACATCAAGCTCGAAGTCTCGCCCAACCTCAAACACGGCGAAGCAGGCGGCGTAGCGATGGCGCGTTCGTCAGCCCCTGACAGCGCGAGTTCGCAGTTCTATATCACGCTCGCACCGGCGGCGTTTTTAGATATGCAATACGCCGTGTTTGGCCGCGTGACTGAAGGGCTGGACGTGGCTTTGAGCTTGCGCGAAGGCGACAAGATGAGCAGCGTTACGATCAGCTAAACTCGTTTTTACGATTCTAAAAACACGAAAGGCTAACCAGTTGAAGGTTAGCCTTTCGTGTTTTTGTGTTTGGTGAAGTGGTTAGAAAATCAGCTTCACGCCGATTTGCACGTTGCGCGGCAAATTGGCCTGGCTGGTCACGCGTCCGAAATTCGCGCTGGTCGGATTGGTTTCCGGGTCATTGAATTGCACGTGGTTGAATGCATTCAAAAACTCGCCGCGCAATTCCAGTTGCAGCCGTTCATAAATCTTGACCTTCTTCATCACTGAGAGGTCCCAGAGATGCAGGTTCTGGCCGCGTAGACCGGAAAACCGCGTCGGGAAATAACGCAGGTTATTGGCTAACGCAATGCGCTGGTCGGCGCGTTGCTTGACTGGATCATCCGCGCCGTTGGTTTGCACGGCGGCGTCGTGGAAATAGAAGCCCGACACATCGAATACCTTGCGCGTCGGGTCGGCATTGGCGCTGGTGATCGCCGCCGCTAACTGGCTCGCATCGCCGTTGAAATAGACGTTGCGTCCGCCCAAATCAAGCGGACGTCCGCTTTGCCATTGGAAGATGCCATTCAATTGCCAGCCACCCAGCACGCCATCAACATAACTGTTCCAGCCGCCGCCGAACTTGCGGCCTTTGCCGAAAGGCAATTCATAAATGCCGCTCGCCACAACGCGATGTGGTACGTCGTCGCGCGAGATGCGCCGCTCGAAATCAGCGTCTACGTCGTTGAGGAACGAAACCCGCTCGATATATTTCGACCAGGTATAAGCCGCCAGCAACGAATAGCCTTTCGAGAAACGTTTCTCGGCGCGCAATTGGCCCGAATGATAAATGCTCGTGCCGTCGTTGCGGATCGAATTGATCGCGCCGAATTGCGGGAACGGTCGCAACAATTGCGCGCGCGACTGGTTGGCGTTCGTGAAAAAGCCCGTGCCGCTGAACGGCGTCAGATTGCGAAACGGATTGATGAAATTCTGCCCCAGAAAATTGATGACCGTCGTGTCGCGCGTTTGGCTCGTAGACAAGTATTGACGCGGAATCGGATTGACGAAATTAAACGCGCCCGTCGTCAGATCATAACCGCGATTGCCAACATAGGTCGCTTCGACCACCCAATTGCCCAGTATTTCGCGTTGCACACCAACGGTGAAGCGTTGCGTTTGCGGGTTATTGATCTGATTAGGGAAAAACGTAATGTCGCGGCCCAGGAAGGTCGCCAGCCCCAGACTCGCGCCCGGCGGCGTGTCTACGCCGTTCGGAAACGAATTCGCCAGCGTCGCCTGAAAACTCAGCCCCACATTCGTCGTCGGCACGATGTTGGTCGCTTGCGAAAAGCCCGGCTGATTCACGGCGTTGATGATGAACGGCACGGTGTAAACGCCCCAGCCGCCGCGCAACACGGTCTTGTCGCTCAGTTGATAAGCCAGCCCTACGCGCGGTTGCAGGTTGTTTTTGTCGGCGTCCCAGAACGAACGGTTGTCCGCCGTGGTAAAGAGCAATCCGCCTTTGACATTGAAATTGGCGGCGGTGACTTCGGGTATCGGATTGGCAGCATAAACCGCTTTGGCCGCCGCTTCGACCGGGCTGGCGACAGTTGCGTCAAATCCTGCCACGTTGCGATTAAAACGCTCAGTCGTTGCGCCTTCATATTCATATCGCAACCCCAGATTGAGCGTCAGTTTGCGCGACACTTTCCAGTCGTCGTGAAAGAACGGCGCGTTATAAAGCGTCTGGTTTGAGCGCGAAGTATTGCGATCAATCAAACCGCCCGTGGGTTGTCCCAACAGGAAAGCCGCCAATTGCTGCCCGCCCGCCACGTTGGCCGACGTGTCGAGTTGCCGCGTATAGGTGTTACCGAAATCGTAACGCCCTGCTGCGTGCGCTGCGGGTCGGTTGTTTTCGCGATAAGAGCGAAAGTCGTAACCCATCTTGAACGAGTGATTGCCCGTCACACGCGTCAACGTTGGTTGCACCGAATAGATATTGAAAGTCGTGTTATCGCCCAACGTATCACCCAGCACCGAAACGCCGCCAATTTCAAAGCGCGGCAAATAAGAAGCATCGCCAAAGAAAGCCGCCGCCGCTGGCGAGAAGCCTAACGACGCCGGACTGAATTCGCCCTGATGCTGACGGTCGCTGCGTTCGACAAAGCGCGAATAACCTACGCGCGTGTTGAGCACGGTCGAAGCGCTCAGATTGTAAATGTGATCGAACGTGCCGCTCTTGTTGATGCGGTAAAGAAAGTTGCCCGTCGGACGAATGCCGTTGACGACGCCCGTCCAATTGCCGCGCGCTTCGCGCCGGTTGTTTTGCGAATAACGCACGAAAAACCGCTGCGCCTCGCTGATGGTCTGATCGAAGCGGATGCTCTCGGAATGGAAATTATCCGAGCGCGGATTGGTGCTGAAAAAATTGTTCGTGCCCAACGGGTCAGTGACGACGGTGTTGGGTTCGGGATAGTACTTGAGATAGTTCAGCGCAATCGGGCTGAAGCGGTTGCTTGGAATGCGATTACCGGGAAAAGCCGAACGTTCGACGCGCGCGCCGTTTTGTCGCGCCGTTGCCGGGTCATAAATCACGATGCTCGGCAACAACGCCGAAAAATCGCCCTGCCGCATCGCCAGCGTCGGCACGGTGAAAGAACCCGGTTCCTGGAACGAATCTTTCAGCCCTTCATAGGCGAAGAAAAAGAAGCTGCGATCGCGTCCAACCCAATAAGGCTTCCCGCCCTGGCCGAAGCTCGGCAACACCACCGGCCCGCCAAACGTCCCGCCGTAGCGGTTATAGCGCGTCACGTCACGCGGACGCTTGTTGAAATTCGAGAAAAAGTTATTCGCCGAAAGAATGTCGTTGCGTACGAACTCATACGCCGTGCCGTGAAACTGATTCGCACCGCCACGCATCGTCACGTTCACGGTCGCACCCGCCGTGTGCGATTGCTGACCGTCAAAGCTGGCCGTCTCGACTTTGAATTCCTGCACGGCGTCGGCTGGCGGCACAAAGGCTACGCGGCGACCGCTGGCCTGATTCGGTGTGCCGTCCAAAGTGAATTCATTCCCGCCCGGCGCGCCGTCGGCCACGATGGACGAAGTGCCACCGTTGTCGAACGGGCGCGAAAACAGCAAATCGCCCGTATAAGCAATGCCCGGCGCGAGCCGCGTCAACACGAAAGGATTGCCGTCCGACAGAGGCAATTCAGAAATGCGGCGACGATCAATCACTTGCCCCGCTGAACCCGTATTCGTGTCAAGCAACGGCGCATCGGTGGTGATGTTGACCGTCTCATTGACCGCGCCGACTTCGAGTTGCACGTTGAGCGCGAGCTTGTCGCCGACGCGCACTTCGATGTTATTTCTTATGGTCTTCTTGAAACCTTTCGCTTCGACCGACACGGTGTAATTGCCTGGCGTCAAATAGAGCGCGGTATAAGCTCCGCCCTCATCGGTGGTGAGACTGGCGGAAGAATTCGTGGCAATGTTGCTGACCACGACTGTGGCATTCGACACTGCCGCGCCGCTGTTGTCGGTGATGCGTCCATTGATTGAGCCGCGAAACTCCTGTGCGAGTGCCGTTAGGCTCAGCGCGAAAGCGAAAGTGAAAGCGAAAACAAATCGTCGAGTAAACATCAAGGTGTACCTCCAAAGTCGGTGAAGCAGATGGTTGTTGGTGTTGCCCAGCGAGCTTGCAGCAGCCTCGTCTGAAAGTCTTTCGTCATTGTGCGAGGCCATCGTTATGGCGTGGTGTTATTGAAAGCGTCGCCATTATACTGAGCGCATAGCCAAAGCAAAGCCCTATCAAACTTACCGCGTAACACTTACATAGCCAAGCGTGTAGAAATTCCTAACAAGACTTCTTTTTACAGTTGTGCCGAATTAGTCATCGCCGACTTTTAATCGAATGCATGCGCCGATTCGCCAATAGGCACAGGTGTGCCAGCGCATTAATCAAAAACTCTCTCACATGAAATCGTTCGTGGCATAACGGTTGCCAACCTGGTAAACGTACAAGGCAAGGCCGCTGGGATGCGTGAACGTGTGAACTCACTTTACGCCGTCAGGTGATGATGCCAGAAGCTTGTGCGACGCGGGATTATTCGTTTTTCAGACGAGGTGATTCGCAAGACGTTTGCGAAAGGGATGCCAGACGGTTTGCGAGAAAGCGTCGCTGGGGTGAGCGACGTGGCTCGTCTGAAAACGAATGATCCCGTTTTACTTCCCCCGTAGCGAAAGGGTTTTACGCAATGGTGATGAGAGAGAGACGCAACGGGAAGAAGACGATTTTGATCGCCGATGACAACGCCGATATTCAGGCCGTACTCGGCATTCTGTTACGCGGCGCGGGCTTCAACACCGTCACCGCTTATGACGGCATTGCCGCAGTGACGCAGGCTTCGCGCACGCAGCCTGATTTGATCTTGATGGATATTGCGCTGCCGCGCATGGATGGTTTAACGGCGACGCGGCACATTCGTCGCTTACCCGGAATGGAGCGCGTACCGATTGTCGGTTGTTCGGCTTACGAACCCGACGAAGGCGATGAACGCGCTTATGCACAATTGAATGTTTTTCTGCGCAAGCCGACAGACTTCGCTACGTTGCTCGGTGTGATGCAGCAACTGTTACGACCGATCCCCACTGGTCAGCGGCATATGAGGTCGGTGGAATCATCAAAAGATGTATTGGTGCCGTTGATTCCATTGACCGCCTGACCATTTGAGTAAGTTTTCTCTCCACCAAACACTCCCACCTTCGTACCGCTCGTGTCTATTTCTCAGTAACAGGGACAAAAATGGGGGGCATCGTCCGAGTCGCAACGGATGCCCCCCAACCGCTCTTCCGAATCAAAGCAAATTACTATTTTTTCGGCGCGACGGTCATTTCGTTTTTGACTTCTTTCGCACCGCACGACTTGGCGCTGCGCGTTGCCCCGCCTTTCTGTCCGCCGTTTTTGGCTTCGCCGGTGATGGTGGCTACGCCGCCGCTGACCGTCACTTTGGGCGGGTTTCCTTTCATACTTTCCGAATTGGCGAAACGCTCCTCGATGCACTTTTGAATTTCAGCGTCAGTGGTAGGCATCGCCTTTTTCGCCTTTGCTGGTTTCTTTTGCATCTCCTGTGCGAAAGCGAAGGTGGCAAGCAGCGCAAGGCTGCCCAAAGCAAGCATGAGTTTCTTCATAGCAGAGTCTCCTTTTAAAAATTCTGAAGTTGAATGTTTGAGCAATGCGAGGCCATCGCATTACTTCGGCTTTGGCAAACCGCGTCACTGAGAGTTGTTCAACCGGCTTGCTCGAACAACACGGCAGAGGGTTTGCCGCGCGCATTTTGTGACGAGGTAGCAGATTTGGCAATGGTTGCGAGCGCGTTTCATAATCGTCGCCCTATGACGAACGAACCACAATTTCATCGCGTAGCTTCAATCACAGAAATCCATCCGCGCACCGGCAAGACGGTAGCTATCGGCGATCAAGACATCGCGCTCTTCAACGTTGATGGAGTGTTTCGCGCGGTCAACGACTTTTGCCCGCATCGCGGCGCTTCGTTGGGCGAAGGTTTTCTCGATCCCACCGGGACGAAGGTTTTATGTCCTTTTCACTTGTTCGATTTTTGTTTGCTGACTGGTGAGAGTGAAACTGCGCCGAGCATGAAAATCGCGACGTATGAAGTAAGAGTCGAAGGCGGGGATGTCTTCGTCCGCGTCTGAAAAAACTTGGCCCACGAAGCCGCACGAAGAAAACACGAAGATGAGTAAAGTTCTTCGTGTTTTCTTCGTGCGGCTTCGTGGGCGAGTCTTTTATTGCAAATCGAGCATCCGGTCGAGCGCGACCAAAGCCCACTTGGCCGTTTCGTCATCTACTTTAATTTGGTTGACCACGTGACCGGCGACGAGATTTTCGAGCGACCACAACAGGTTTTCGGGCGAGATGCGAAACATCGTTGCGCACATACACAGGTCTGGCGCGAGCAGCGTGACGAACTTGTCAGGATTCTGCTTCGCCAGACGATTGACCAGATTGAGTTCCGTACCCACCGCCCACTCGCTGCCAACCGGAGCTTCCTTGATCGTCTTGATGATGTATTCCGTCGAGCCGTGCAAGTCTGATTTCACTACGACCTCGTAGCGGCATTCGGGATGTACGAGAACTTTGAGGTCGGGATGCTCGGCGCGGCGGTCATCAACGTGGCGCGGAAGAAAGCGCCCATGCACGGAGCAAAAACCTTTCCATAAATACAAACGCGCTTTCTGAATTTGCTCTACGGTATTGCCGCCCAACGGCAAGCGCGGGTCCCACACCGCCATCTCATCCAGACCGATGCCGAATTTCACGCCCGTGTTGCGACCGAGATGTTCGTCGGGGAAGAAGAACAATCGCTCTTGTTGCTTGAGCGCCCAATCAAAGAGCGGCACGGCGTTCGACGAAGTGCATACGACGCCGTCGCGCTGGCCGCAAAAGGCTTTGATCGCGGCAGACGAATTCATATACGTGATCGGCAACAGCGACGTTATCCCTGAGTCAGCGAGTTGTTCCCAAGCCGATTCAACTTGTTCGAGTCCCGCCATATCAGCCATCGAACAGCCCGCTGCCAGATCAGGCAAAATTACTTTTTGATGCGCGCCGCTCAGAATGTCTGCGGACTCGGCCATAAAATGTACGCCTGCAAAAATGATGGTTTCGGCGTTCGGGCGCGTCTTGGCCTGTTGCGCGAGCTTGAATGAATCGCCTGTGAAATCGGCGTGCGCGACGACGTCATCGCGTTGGTAATGGTGGCCGAGAATGACTACGCGGTCGCCGAGTTGGTGGCGCGCTTGTTCGATGCGATCAGCGAGTTGTTGTTCGCTCAAGGTGAGATAGTCTTGAATCTTTTTGACGCCGCCGGGATTCAACGTGACCTGCGGCGTTAAGGCGGGACTGGCAATGGTGCTGCTCATAATGCTCCTTCGTGATTGCGGTGAATATAGTTAGTGTTCGTTTGACACTATGCGCGGCAGTTTAGGGTTCATAAGAATGACGCGCAAGACGATTTTTTCGGACGGACTAAAGTCCATCCAACGGGTCGCCGACTGAAGTCCGCGCTACGTGCCATTCTCAGGCGGACGCTGCAAGCCGAGAGCTTTCATGCGGCGATAAAGATGGCTGCGATCAATGTTCATCAGTTCGGCGGTGCGGCTGATGTTGCCTTCGGCTTCGGCGAGTTTGCGCTGGATGTATTCGCGCTCGTAAGCGTCGGCGGCTTCGCGGTAAGAATCGAAGTTGTAACTCGCCGCCGGCGGAGCTTCAGCGCCGAACATCGGCAGGTCGTCGGGCAGCACGGTGTCGCGGGCGTGCATAATCACGATG
>JABFSD010000573.1 GCA_013140935.1 Acidobacteriota bacterium | reverse complement strand
TCTCAAACGGATCGCTTTGCAAATCGAAAAGCTGCAAGTGGCTGAGTTGCGGATAAGCAATGAGCTTCCAGCGCTCATCCCGTACCGACCGTTGAAATTGTTGATAAGGCAGGAACACCGAATCGCGCACGCCCTTCGCTTTCCCCTCCCACACCGGACGCAAGCTCGCGCCTTCTAAATCTTTCGGCGCTTGAATGCCGATCACATCGCAAAACGTAGGAAACAAATCGAGCAAGTAAGTAAACGCCTTTGACGATTTGCCCGCCGGAATGCCGCGACCGACCAAGATCAACGGCGTTTTCATGCTGTGTTCAAACACGCTTTGTTTGCCCAGCAAGCCGTGGCTGCCGAGCGCGAGTCCATTGTCGGCAGTGAAAACAATAATCGTGTTATCGGCTTGCCCTGATTTTTCGAGCGCCGCGAGGATGCGTCCGATCTGTTCATCCATATGCGTAATCAACCCGTAATACTCCGCCAGTTGGTTACGAATCATTTTTTCAGTACGCGGCCAAGCGCCTAGATTTTCATCGCGTCCGCCATCCATCGCGCCATTGTCGAAAGGAAGCTGCGGCAAAAAGTTTGCGGGCAAAGGCGGCAGGCTGCGGTAATACATCTGGCGGTAGCTTTCGGGCGGCTGGCGCGGATCATGCGGCGCGGTGAAAGCCACGTAAGCAAAAAAAGGTTTTTGCTGGTCGCGGCTTTGCAAAAATTCAATGGCTGAATCGGCGAACATTTCGGTCGAGAACTTTTCGCCCGTGCGTTCAGCGGTGAGCTTACCGTCTGCGCCCAAGTCGCGCACCGGCACTTTCGTGTGATCTGACATGCCGCCGAACATCACCGTCTTGCCGCGTCCGAACGCCCGCAACCACGAAGCCTGTCCGTTGTGCCACTTCCCCGTGCCGAACGTCTCGTAACCATTCTCGCCTAACAACTCCGGCAACAACTTCGTGTCTTTGATCGTAGGCGCGTCAATCTTGAACCACGTCTTGCCGCTCATCAGCATCGCGCGACTCGGCACACAAACGGCTCCGTTGTTGCTGCCGAACGTGTAATTGCCGCGAAAGCTGAAACCGCGTTTGACCAACCGGTCGAACGTCGGCGTCTTGATATGCGGATTGCCGTGCGCCGCAATTGTATCGGCGCGCATATCGTCAGCGAACAAAAACAGGATGTTCGGACGCGACGCAGTTTGCGCCGCCACGGCGTTCACCAGCCACAGCACGCAGAAAGCCGCCAGAAAACTTCGGGTCATAAAATTGTTCAGTTAAAGCGGCGGAATTGCCGAACCTTACTTACAACAAGTTCAAGCAGTTGACCAGAGCGCCGACCAAAGTTGCGCGTCTTGTGACCAGTCGCTTTACGCAGCCGTCTTGAGAGGCGTTACGGTTTTCAGCCTGCGAGCTGAAGGCCATTCAAATCAAATGACAGTGAGAGGATACTGATATGCACCGACAACGAATCGTTCTAGCTTTGCTGGTAATAGGATTGAGTAGCGTAGCGAGTTACGCGCAAGAAGGGCGACCGGGTGGCGGTCCCGGACGCGGCGGCCCACGCGACCCACGTGAGATGATGCGAATGATGCCGGTGATGGCGGCGCTCGATGCCGATGGTGACGGCGTGATTTCCGCCGATGAAATCAATAACGCTGCCGCAGCCTTACGCAAGCTCGATAAGAACGGCGACGGCAAACTCAGCGAAGAAGAAATTCGTCCGAACTTTCCTCAAGGTGGACGCGGCCCCGGCGGTGGCGGCCCCAACCCGGATGAGATGGTCAAAGAGTTGCTCGAATTCGATAAGAACGGTGACGGCCAGTTGAGCAAAACCGAATTGCCCGAACGTATGCAGGGCCTGTTCGTGCGCGGCGATGCCAATAAAGACGGCCTATTGAGCAAAGACGAACTGCGCAAAATCGCCGAAGCCCAAAGCGCCGCCGGGCCGCGTGATAACCACGATGAGCATCAAGAAGGCGAACGCCGTCCCCAACGTCCGCCCAATCAACAATAACCTCCACCACTTAACTATTTACCGAAATGAAAAAAATTCTCTTTGCCGTTATCGGCCTGGTCTTGTTGTGTCTGCACGACGGAACTCGTCAGCAGACGGAAGCGCGCGCCGCATGGCACGTCGCACATTATGAAAACGTATTGGGCACTTCTCTCGCGTTGAAATTCGCCGCGTCGTCTGACGCCGATGCAGCGCGCGCCGAAGCCGCCGCACTCGCCGAGTTCGAGCGCGTCGGGAAAATTCTGAGCGGTTATGACGCCACAAGTGAATTCAGCCGCTGGCTTAAAACTTCCCATGAACCGGTGCGCGTGTCGCGCGAACTCTTTGACGTGTTGAATCTGTTTGAACAATGGCGCGTCAAAACGAACGGCGCGCTCGACCCAGCCGCGCAAGTCGTAGCCCAATTGTGGAAAGACACCGCCGCGCAACAACGCACACCAACTGACAGCGAATTGCGCAACGCGGTCGCAACGATTCGCCAGCCACATTATCGTTTGGATGCAGCGACGCAAACGGCTACGCGGTTGAGCGAAGCGCCGTTGCGGTTGAACTCGTTTGCGAAAAGTTACATCGCCAATCGCGCGGCCGACGCGGCGATGCGCGCCGTCAAGCTCAACGGCGTCGTCATCAACAGCGGCGGCGATTTGGTGGTACGCGGCGCGTTGAGCGAAGCCGTGAACATCGCCGACCCGCAAGCCGATGCCGAAAACGATGCGCCGCTCGCGCGCGTCACGTTGCACAATCGCGCGATTGCGACGAGCGGCAACTATCGGCGCGGCCTCACGATCAACGGTCGCTGGTATTCGCATCTCGTAGACCCGCGCACCGCCCAACCCGTAGACCACATTCTCAGCGCCACCGTTGTTGCGCCGAACGCGACTGATGCCGGAGCGTTGGCGACTTCGTTTTGCGTGATGCAGCCCGCAGAGAGTTTGCGGCTCGCGGCCTCGTTGCCCGAAGTCGAATGCCTGCTCATCACCAAAGACGGACAACGCTTGACGAGCAAAGGTTGGAGCGCGTTGGAAACTCCTTTGCCAAGTTCACCTGTCACCACAACGTCATCAGCACAAGCCTGGGATCAATCGTTCGAGTTGCTCGTCAATCTCGAACTCGCGCGCGTCGAAGACCAACGCTATCGGCGGCCTTACGTCGCGGTGTGGGTCGAAGACAAAGATCGCTTCCCCGTTCGCACCGTCGCCTTGTGGTATCAGAAACCGCGTTGGCTGCCCGATATGAAAGCCTGGTCGCGCTCTGACCGCATGCGTTCGATGGCCGAAGGCTCAGACATCACGAGTTCGGTTTCGAGCGCGACGCGCCCGGCGGGCAAATACAGCGTTAAGTGGGACGGCAAAGACAATCACGGCAAGTTCGTCGCGCCGGGCAAATAC
>JABFSD010000855.1 GCA_013140935.1 Acidobacteriota bacterium | reverse complement strand
ACGCCAACTCCTACGCCGACGCCTAGCAGTGGCGCGTGCCGTGTGAGTTACGTCTTCACCAATCAGTGGAACAACGGATTCAACGCCGATGTTACGATTACGAACAACACCGGCACGGCGTTGAATGGCTGGCAATTGGCTTGGAACTTCAGCGGCAACCAACAATTCGTGAATGTCTGGAACGGCACGGGCAGCCAAACGGGGCAAGCCGCGCGCGTCAGCAATGCGAGTTGGAACGGCTCGGTGGCGAATGGTGCTTCCGTCGCGTTTGGCTTTCAGGCGAGTTACAGCGGCACGAATGCAATTCCGACGAGCTTTGTGTTGAATGGCGTTACGTGCGGTGGTGGCACGACGCCCACACCGACACCGACACCGACGCCAACACCGACGCCGACTCCAACACCGTCGCCGAATGCCGGTTGCGTGGTGACGTATTTCGTCCGCGATCAATGGCAGAACGGATTCGTCACCGATGTCACGATTGAAAACCGAACTGGTGTGACGGTGAACAATTGGCAACTCACCTGGTCATTTGCGGGCAATCAAGCCGTCACGGGCTTGTGGAACGGCAGCTTCACGCAAAGCGGCAAGAACGTGAGCGTAAGAAATGCGAGTTGGAACAGCACGATTGCCAATGGCGGAACGGCGGCGTTTGGCTTTCAGGGCAGCTATGGTGGCAGCAATGCGAAGCCAAGTAATTTTGCGTTGAACGGTACACCGTGCAGCGTTCGTTAAAACTTCTCACCCACAAGAAAAGCGAAAGCCGTCACAGTGCTGCGACGGCTTTCGCTTTTCTTTGCTGCTTTCAGGCCTCTCAAAACTTGAGCATCTTTAAGTAAGCCAAACTCTGCGGAATGTTTTCTGCCGCTTCGAGTTCTTCGGCTTCGATGAAATGCCACTTGATGCCCGCGCGTTTGGCGGCGCGCAGCACATCGGGCCAATTCACTTTGCCCGTACCCAACACCACGCTGGTGTCGTCAGGGGCCTTGCCCGTCAAATCGCCTTTCACGTCTTTGCGTAAATCTTTGAGATGCGTCAGCAAAAAGCGCGACGGATGTTGGCGCAACATTTGCGCCGCGTCCTGCCCGCCGTGCGTAGCCCAAAACACATCGAGTTCAAAATTCACCAGCGCGGGTTTGCATTCCTTCAACAGCAAATCGAAGAGCGTACCTTGTGCGGTTGGCTGAAATTCAAATCCATGAATGTGGTAGAAAAACTTGATCCCGGCGGCTTTGCATGCGGCTCCGGCTTGATTGAAAACCAACGCGGCTTCGCGCGCTTTGGCTTCGCTGAAAGGCGCTTCGTGCGGAATCCACGCCGTGCCGAGATATTGCGCGCCATAAAATTTCGCGCTGGCGATGTGGTCACTCAACCGAAAACGCAGATTGTCGTAACTGGTCATGTAACTGACCATCTGCAAACCGCGCCGGTCGAGTTCGGCTTTATAAGTTTGCGGCGTCAGGCCGTAAGTGCCGCCGCCTTCGATATAACGAAAGCCCATCGCCTGAATGCGGTCGAGCGTTTTCGTCACGCCGTCTCGTTCAAACTCGTGCCGCAAGCTGTAAAGCTGCAAGCCGACTTGCCCGCCCGCGACGCGCGGCAAGGTCGGTGCGGCTTGCACAGTTTCAACCTTCACCGGCGCTGCCATTGCTCTCACGATTGGTTTCGCTGCCGTGCGTTCAAACGTTCCCGTCCCCCAAAACAGCACCAGCACCAGCACCACTCCCATCCCTACACTCGTTTGCATCACTTCACGGGTCAGGCGAAAGATCGTCATCACCTCGTAATCTTCGAGGCGAAAGACGTTGCTTCGCATAGTGTCTTCCTCTTTGCTTTGAATTGTTCGTGGTTGATGGGGGACGCGCGCAGTCTAACAGCCTCACGCTGATTCTCAATAGGCGGTCAGGCTTAGGCGACCAATGCCAGCGCGACAAACCAAGACGTTTGTCTGACGCGCAGCGGCGCAAACGTTTCGGTTTGTCCGGCGCGTGCGGACATTAACCCGACTCTCGGCTAACTCTCTTTGCTCGCAACACATGCGTTTTTCAGCCCGTCACGGCACGCCGCTTGAGAAGGCTGCGGCGCGTGTATGAACGAAACCAACCAATTCCAATTTACTGAGGACGTGATTATGAAAAGAAACTTTACCCCGACGCTGGCAAGCGCATCTCTGATTGCATTGGCGATCGCATTAGCCGCCCTGGTCTTTTTTGCGGCGGCTGAATGGCGGCAACCCGCTACGGCCACGCGCGCTGGCAACATCACCATCACCGGCAAGGTCTATCAGGGCGAAGCCGGAGACCGCTCCACTCCGCTCGCCGGCCATCCGGTCATGCTTACGGCGGACGACCAACAACTCGCTACGCAAACATCGGACGACGGCTCGTTCGCTTTCACCGAAGTGGAATTGCCGGCGGGCTATCCGATCAAGTTGTCGGTCGAAACCTGCGAAGGCTGTCAGGCCGCTGTGCCGCAAGCCCTCGGCGGCGAATTGAAACCGCTGGCCGAACGCGAAGCGGAACTGACATTTCAGAATTGCGGCGCAAACGAAGAGTGCTTTTATCCCGTCGTCGAATTTTTCGTCACGCGGCCCGCGAGCCAATCCAGATTGGCTTTTACGCGCCATCAAACTACGACGGAAGAGAAAGGCGAAGCGGCTGAAACGCACAGCGCCCTCGCCGGTATCATCCTGCCGCCTACGTTGCCCCTTGATCCCATTATCGCCACCGCCAGCGTAGCGCCTGCTTCCGTCGTAGACGTAACCGCCGAAACCGGCCAGTTCATGACGGGCGCTTTAACGAGTTGGCAAACGCCCGACGGCCCTTACAACGTAGAGCATCTCGCCGGACGCAATACCGCTGGCGATTTGATTACGTTGTATTGGTCGCCGCGCAACGGCCGCTGGCTCGCAGTCAACGTCACGCAAGCGACGGGATACAAAATCACGGGCGCGGTCACGAGTTGGCAAACGCGCGACGGCAGCTATCTCGTTGAACATCTCGCCGGACGCGCTCTGAATGGTGACTTGATTGTTTTCTATTGGTCGCCTGCTTCAGGCGGATGGCGCGCGGTGAACGTTACGCAAAAGACCGGACAGAAAATCGCCAACACCGTCACGAGTTGGCAAACGCCGAACGGTTCGCTCAACGTCGAGCATCTGGCGGGCGTAAATCCGCTCGGTCAATTGATCGCCTTCTGGTGGTCGCCCGCGCACGATTGGCAAGCCGTCAACCTATCGGCCAAGACCGGCGTGCTGGTGAATTCGCAAGCGACTGATTGGCAAGTGCGCAGCGGCGGTTTATTGACCGAATACCTCGCGGCGACGAACGCGAGCAATCAGCTTTTCGTCTTTTCGTGGTCGCCCGCGCACGACTGGCAAGCGGTTAACGTTACAT
>JABFSD010000912.1 GCA_013140935.1 Acidobacteriota bacterium | reverse complement strand
GTCTTGGGCGGAATCTTTGCCATGCGCGCGACGACGAGTTCGACATCGTGTTCGGTGATCGTGTCGCGGCGTTCGGCCAGGGGTTTGAGTCGCATCGCCGAACCGACTTCGTCGATCACGTCAATCGCTTTGTCGGGCAGGTAACGGTCGTTGATGTATTTCGCCGCGAGTTCCGCTGACACCTTGATTGCTTCGTCGGTGTAACTCACGCCGTGCGTCGCTTCGTAAAGCGGCTTCAATCCGTGCAGGATCGCAATCGTATCAGCAACGGATGGTTGCGAAATCTCTATGACCTGAAAGCGTCGCGCCAACGCGCGGTCGCGCTCGAACGACGCCTTGTATTCGCTATAAGTCGTCGAACCGATGCAGCGCAATTCGCCTGAAGCGAGCGCGGGTTTGAGAATGTTTGAGGCGTCCATCGTGCCGCCGCTGGTCGCGCCTGCGCCGACGATAGTGTGAATCTCATCAATGAAAAGAATCGCCTTGTCGCGTTGGCGCAATTCGTTAATGACGGCTTTCAGACGATTCTCGAAATCGCCGCGATAGCGCGTACCCGCGAGCAACGCGCCCATATCCAAAGAGAAAACCTCAAAGCCGTCAATCGCGTCGGGCACGGTTTTGTTATGAATGGCAAGCGCGAGGCCTTCGGCGATGGCGGTTTTGCCTACGCCGGGTTCGCCGACGTAAAGCGGATTATTTTTGCGGCGACGACACAGCACCTGAATCGTGCGCAAGAGCTCGGCTTCGCGTCCGATCAGCGGATCAATTTTGCCTTCGGCGGCGCGTTCGCTGAGGTTGGCCGTGAAGGCTTTGAGCACGTCGCGTTGCGGCGCGCGTTCGGCGTCTTCGATGTCGTCTTCGAGATCGCCACCTTCGGGCGTCGTCATCGTGCCGCCGCCATCGAGTTTCGAGATGCCGTGCGAGATGTAATTCAACAGATCAAGGCGCGTGACGCCTTCTTTTTCGAGCAGGTAACGCGCGTGCGAATGCGGTTCTGAAAACATCGCGGCCAACAGGTTGCCGCCATCGAGTTTTTCCTGCCCGGACGATTGCGCCTGAATAACGGCGCGATGCAAGACGCGCTCGAACGCAGCGGATTCCTCAGGAATGCGTTCGACACCGTGCGGCAAGGGCTGCATCGTCTCGACAAAAAACAACTCTAGCCCTAAACGAATGTCGTCGGGGTTTGCGGCGCAATTGAGAATGATGTCAGCCGCGCGTTCGTCGTCGAGCAAGGCCCACAGCAAATGTTCGAGCGTGAGAAATTCGTGGCGACGATTGATGGCTTCGTTGGCAGCCAAATTGAGTGTAGTTCGTATTGATTCCGTGTTCATCATTCTTCTTCCATCGTGCAAAGCAGCGGATATTCGTGCGCGCGCGCGAGGTTGGTGACTTGATTGATTTTGGCTTCGGCGATTTCGCGGGTGAATACGCCCGCGATGCCTAAGCCTTTGTGATGGACGGCGTACATGATTTCGACCGCCACCGCTTCCGACTTGTGAAAGATTTCGATCAGGACAAAGACGACGAATTCCATCGTAGTGAAATCGTCATTGTGCATCAGCACCTTATAGAGCGGCGGCTTTTTAGTCTCTTGTTCCTCTTGAACGAGGGTTTCGTCGTCAAGGTGTGGATTGTGTTTCGGCATAACGGGTACTACCTGAAAATTAAGAAGTGCCGCGATCGTAGCAAACGATTGCTGCCGTGTCAGCCATTCGGTCAGCACAATGCGTTTTATGTCTAAAAATCAAAACGTGAAGGTTGCGCAATCTGAAGCGACTCGACAAACTGTCGGTCAATCGAAAGCTATGAAAGAACCGTTCAAACTCAAAATCCCGCAAGAAAGCCCTGACTATGCGTAGGGTTCGGCTTATGTGATCGAGAAACTCTCTGCCGTGATTCAGAACGCGATTGCCGCCGGCGACAACCGCATTTTCATTCACACCAATCTCAAGCGCGGATTGCCGCTCGAAAATATCAACAAGGTCGCCGGGCCATTCGTAGAGGCTTGGGCATTGGAGCAATTCGAAAGCGTCGTCAGCGATGCAGCGAATCTTTATACGCTTATCAACGTGCAGGCTGGCAAGCGGCTCGACCCTTTCGACATCGTGTTGCAATTCAAACGCAAGCGGCGCGGCGAGCATTACCTTTCTGCCAACGTGGATGTCAAAGCCACCGCCGAAGACATCAAGACTTCGGGCAAGAGTCCGAACATCACTTCTTATGCCCGCATCAGAACGGAATATCTCGAAGACCCTGATTACATCTTTGTTATTCTTTCATTGAAGCATAAGGTTTATGGCGAGAAAGAGGCTGACACCTGGATGACGAAAGGCATTATGGAAGTGACGACTTCGGCGGCTTACGACCTGAAATACATTTCCGCTGCTGATCTCAACTACAATCCCGCTTTGGGCACGGGGCAATTGCAAATCCGCGACATTCACTATGTTGAGCTTGAGCCGCGTACTGTTTGGGAATTCCTGCAATTGCTGGACGCTAAATTCATCAAGTCAAAAGGTGAGAATGCCTGGCTGGCGCTGGCGCGCAAGCACGACTGGATCAAGGAGGACATCGCTTGAAATACAATCGCCTGATTTGCGGTGATGCTATCGAGGAAATGGCAAAGCTGCCTGCTGCTTCGGTGGATTTATTGATTGCCGATCCGCCTTACAACCTGGGCAAAGATTACGGCAACAACATTGATGACAAGACTTGGCATGAATACGAAGATTTCACGCGCCAGTGGCTCACCGAAGCGAAGCGCGTGCTGAAACCAACCGGCTCGCTTTATGTGTTTATGGGCGTCAGGTTCATTGCCAAGCTCTATGTTTTTCTGGAAGAAGAATTCAGGCTGAATTTCAACGGATGGATTACGTGGCATTACACGCAAGGCATGGGGCGCAAAACTGGATTCTCGCCACGCCACGAAGACCTGCTTTATTTCACCAAATCAAAACAGTTCACCTTCAATCTGGATGAAGTCAGGGTGCCGCAAAAATACTTCCGCGAACGCAACAATATGGCCGGCGCGAATCCGGGTGACGTATGGCAGTTTTCCCACGTTCATTATTGCAGCGCCGAACGCCAGCCTCATCCGACGCAAAAGCCTGAAGCCTTGCTGCAACGCGTCATCGCTTCCAGTTCCAACGAAGGCGAGGTCGTGCTTGACCCTTTCGTCGGCAGCGGTACGACTTGTCGCGTAGCGCAAGTGTTGGGCAGAAAGTGGCTGGGTATTGAGATCAATCCCGAATATGTCGAAATGAGCCAGCGACGCTTGGCCGATGCCTTTACGCAATTCGATTCGATTGACTTGCGTATGGAGCGAGTGCCGAAAGACTTGCCTAAAATCGCAGCCAACCAGCCGAGCTTGCTGATGAAATAGCGCGCTATCAACTG
>JABFSD010001194.1 GCA_013140935.1 Acidobacteriota bacterium | reverse complement strand
AGATACAAAAGTAGCGCGGACTTCAGTCTGCGAACGTAGCGTGGACTTTAGTCCGCGCGGTTGCGCGATGACGCGCGGACTGAAGTCCACGCTACGTTCGCAGACTGAAGTCCGCGCTACGACGGGGGTTGCGTTTGCGCGGCGCTGCGCTTAAAACCGCGCCGTGAAACTCTCCGGCTGGCTGGCGCCATCACACAACGCAATTGAATTACAGATCGAAGCGGGCGCGATTACGTCGCTTGAACCTGTGGCGACAGCCGCGCATTGGCTCGCGCCGGGTTTCATTGATATGCAAGTCAACGGTTTCGGCGGCGTAGATTTCAACGATCCCGCGACGACGACCGAACAAATCGCGCAAGCCATTCGCCGGCTTTGGGCAACGGGCGTCACGCACTTGTTGCCGACTGTTATCACCGGTTCGCACGAACACCTCACAGCTTGTTTCGCCAACTTGGTCAAAGCCGCTGATGAATTCCCGGAAGTCGCTTACGCCACGCTCGGCTTTCATCTCGAAGGGCCTTTCATCTCAACCGAAGACGGCCCGCGCGGCGCGCATCCGCGAGCGCACGCCAGGCCGCCTGATTGGAATGAATTCATGCGCTTGCAGGACGCTGCGCGCGGACGGATTCGCCTCATCACGCTCGCGCCTGAATGGGAAGGCGCGCTGGCGTTTATCGAACGCGCCGTCGCTGAAAAGATTATCGTTGCGTTGGGGCATACGGCGGCGACACCGCAACAGATTCGTGATGCGATTAGCGTGGGCGCGACGATGTCAACGCATCTCGGCAACGGTTCGCACGCGCAACTCGCGCGGCATCCCAATTACATTTGGGAACAACTCGCGGCGGACGAATTGCACGCAAGCTTTATCGTAGACGGTCATCACCTGCCGCCCGCCGTCGTGAAATGTTTTTTGCGCGCGAAAGGCGTAGCGCGTTCGATTCTCGTGACTGACGCGATTGCCGCCGCAGGCTGTCCGCCCGGACGTTATCAATTCGGCGACCTGACAGTCGAAGTCACGCCGCAAGGCCGCGTCTGTTTACCGGGCACGCCTTATCTCGCCGGCTCAGCGGTGCAAATGCACGAAGCGATTGCGAATACGGTTAAGTTTTCAGACGCGACGTTGAGCGAAGCCATTCAAATGGCGACGGCGAATCCGGCGGCGTTGTTGGGCGTGAGCGACAAGCACGGAGAACTCGCAGCAGGCCGCCCGGCTGACGTAGTAATTTTGAATGAAACGCTGGAAGTGGTCGCCACAGTTTGCGGCGGAAAAATGGTTTTCAAGCGCATAGAGTACACGCTTTAGCGTGAGGCGTCCGCTGCGCGATACTCACGCTAAAGCGTGTACTCCATGCGCTTGGCACCTATAAATAAAAAGGAAACAAAATGAATAAACAGGCAATGAATGGGCGAGTCGCGTTGGTGACGGGCGCGAGCACCGGCATCGGACGTTGGTCGGCGATTGCGCTGGCCGAATGCGGCGCGACGGTGGCGATCAACTATTTGAAAAATCAGGCGGGCGCGGAAGAGACGCTCAAAGCCGTCGAAGCCGCTGGCGGACGCGGCGTGTTGATTCAGGCGGATGTCTCGACCAAAGCCGGCGCGCAAACGCTGGTCGCGGCGACGCGCGCGCAACTCGGCGCGATAGACATTCTGGTCAACAACGCCGGCGATTTGATCGAACGCCGTTCGTTACGCGAATTCGACGAAGACCTGTGGGATCGCGTGATGAACCTCAATCTCAAAAGCGTCTGGCTGGTCTCGCAAGCCGTGATGAGTGAAATGATCGAACGAAAAGGGGGCGCAATCATCAACGTAGGCTCCATTGCCGGACATCACGGCGGCGGGCCGGGCGCGGCGGTTTACGCGACGGCCAAAGCGGCGGTGCATTGTTTAACGAAGGGCTTGGCGAAAGAACTCGCGCCGCATGGCATCCGCGTCAATGCCGTCGCGCCCGGCGTGATTGACACGCCTTTTCACGAACGGATGTCTACGGTGGAAATGATGAAGCAGTTCGCGGCCAGCATTCCGATGGCGCGAACGGGTACGTCGGAAGAGTGCGGGCGCGTGATTGCGTTTCTGGCTTCGGATGCGGCGGCTTATATCAACGGCGAGTTAGTCGAAATCAACGGTGGGCAATTGATGGTCTAAGCGGTAGCGCAGGTTGATAACCTGCGCTACCGCTTTGAGAGTTAGGGAGCCACCGCGCGTTGGCGCACGCCGGTGGTTTTCACGTTGTCTGAAAAAACAACAGTGCCGGTGTTGTCAACGACTTCGAATTTCGCTTCACCGGTGAAAGACACTTGATCGGTATTCAACGTGATGACGTGGCGGAAGCCGATTTTGCCGAAAGGCATATCGAACTTTTCGTTGACAGCATAGCCGCGATAAGAGGCGACGAATTGCAATCCGCTGTTATGCCGCCACGCGCCTTGTTCCATCGTCGTGGGATTGGGCAGCAACAATGAAGCCTCAGCGGCATGCAAGACAGAACCTTCGCCGTCCGCGCGACCGGGCATTACCGTCAACGTTGATGCCGCTTTCGAGCCGTCACTAAAAGTAATCGTGAGATCCCACGTACCGAGCAGCGCGTTCTTTTGGCGTTCGATGATGTCGAGGATTCCGCCTTGCGCGGCGGCAGAAAGCTCGACCGTGCTTTCACCGGATTCGACCATTTGCGGGCGCACGCCGGAAACGATGGTTTCACTGACTCGTTTTTTCCATTCGGCGTTTTGCGCGTAACCGGTCAATGAACTGACGACTAAAGCCAACATCAATACGACAAAGTTTCTTTTGCTGAACATATTCTTTTCTCCTTGGGTTGCGGTGATAAATCATTGCGCTGCTCGACGCTTGAACAACGCCGTTTGATTGCGTTCACCGCTGTAGGCGCGAAGGCTGCGCGTGAGGGGTCACAGGCGAAAAGTTTTTTTGAAAAATTTTGACAGGCGGTTTTTACTCGGCGATAAAGCGCGCGCAACATCCTTACTCTCACAGGAAATCCGATGAACACTCCGACTTCGTATCCGGTAACGCAATTGCTGCTGGCCTGGAATCAGGGAGACGAAGCTGCGCTGGAACAACTCATTCCTTTAGTACACGACGAATTGCACCGGCTGGCGCATCGCCACATGGCTGGCGAACGCGCGGGGCATTTGTTGCAAACGTCGGCGCTGGTGAATGAAGCCTACTTGCGCTTGATTGATTCGAGCCGCGTGCAATGGCAAAACCGCGCGCACTTTTTCGCCGTGTCGGCGCAACTGATGCGCCGCGTGCTGGTAGATTTCGCGCGCCAACGCAACTATCAAAAACGCGGCGGCGGTGCGATTCAAATTTCGTTGGATGAAATGCTGGGCGGTTCGACCGAACGCGGCGCCGATCTGGTCGCGCTCGATGATGCCT
>JABFSD010001049.1 GCA_013140935.1 Acidobacteriota bacterium | reverse complement strand
CGGCGGTCATCAATGCGTTGAATCAGCGGACGGAGTATCAATATGACGTTAATCGCAACCTGACGAGAATTATCGATGCCCGCAACATCAATCAGATACTCACGAATATTTACAACCCGTTTGACCAGATTCAGGAACGCTGGACTACCTTGGGCTTCGGGCAGGAAGTTTATTCCTACGATGGCGTTGGTAACTTAAAGACGAAACGGGACTATAAACTCAAAGTCACAACGTATAACTACGACCCGCTGATGAGCCGGATGACGAGCATCGTGCCCGATGCCAGTTTGAGTGAGCCAACGACGAGTTTCACTTACAAACCGAACGGCCAACGGCACACGATGACGGATGCGTCGGGCGTGACGACGTATGGCTATGACAATCGCAACCGATTAACCAGCAAACAAACGCCTTTCGGTACGTTGAGTTACTCTTATGATGCCGCGAGTAACCTGGAAACGATGCAATCCAGCAATGCGAATGGCGTGTCGGTGAGTTATCGCTACGATGTGCTGAACCGGGTTGATCGCGTGACGGACAATCGCTTGGGCGGAGCCATCACCGATTATCAATTCGATGAGGTCGGTAACTTAAAACAAAGTAACTTACCGAACGGAGTGCAGAATGATTACAGTTACAACAGCGTCAACTTGCTGACACAACTCAACGTCACGAAAGGCGCGAGTAACTTGGCGCGGTATATTTATAGCTACACGCCCAGCCGGTTGCGTTCGACGATCACGGAGTTGAGCGGTCGGTCGGAGCAGTATGAATACGACGACGCCAATCAACTGACCAAACAAACCATTGCAGGCGCGGCAGCCAATCAAAACGGCACGGTCGGCTATGTGTTGGATGCGGTAGGCAATCGCTTGCAGCGTAACTCAACGATTGCGGCGTTGGCGACGACGGTCAATTTGTTTAATAACAAAGACCAACTCGACACGGATGGGTACGATGCGAATGGAAATACCTTAGCGGCCGATGGCAAGACGTTTAGCTATACCTACGACAATCGGCTGAAGACGGTGAATGGCAACGCCGTCACGTTGGCTTACGACGGCAATAATAATCGAGTGAGCAAGACCGTTGGTGGAGTTACGACGAATTATCTGGTGGACGAGCTATCGCCCTCCGGTTATGCGCAAGTCGTCGAAGAACTGGTGAGCGGTCAGGTGCAGAAGTCCTACACTTGGGGACACATGCTCATCAATCAGCGGCGACTGGTGGCGGGCAATTACGTGGCGTCGTATTATGGGCAGGACGGCAGCGAGAATATCCGACAGTTATTTGATAATGCAGGCACTGTAACCGATACGTTTGCCTATGATGCATTCGGCATATTAATCGGGCGGACGGGTGCGACTGCGAATAGTTACCTTTATCGGAGTCAGCAATTTGATGCTGATTTAGGGTTTTATTACAACAGGGCGAGATATTACGATCAAACACGAGGCAGATTTTTGAATAGAGATGAGTTTGAAGGAGTAGTGAGCAGTCCAAGGTCGCTCCATAAATACCTTTACGGAAATGTTGACCCTGTTAACTTGAGTGATCCTAGCGGGTATGCGGGAGAGCTTGCTGTTAAGGTCGCCAGTTATGCAAGAATAATATCGGCACTCGGGCGTGCTGACTTGCCAGCAATTACAAGAGCGTATTATGTAATATACGCCATGAGATATGCTTCGATTGCGGTTGGGAAAGAGGCTATTCTTATCGCAGCAAGGATTATCGGTGAGCGATACATCGCAACTCTTGCGTCAACGTTTGTGGTATTCGCCGCACTCCTTCAGTGGAAAGACGGTAGCTCCGGCGGAGGGAATGGTGAAGGATGCACATCACCACCTTGCGACGATGATAAGAAATGCCAAGGAGACGACTGCGATAAAAAGGAGGAAGAAGAAATTACTATTGCATTTAGAGGTGCAAACGGATTGTCTCCTTCAGCTTTTAGGCGTCGCCCTGGAATTGATGATGCCGGACTCTCGTTGTTCGAATCGTTGCCACCGGGACAATACAAATATGCAATTCCATTTACTATTAAGCATAAAAAGCCAAAGGAAGATGGGGTAACAGGTTCTGTGATTGCTCCCATACTTTCAGGTCTTACAATGAGTGCAACTTATGACTCTCAAGGTGGAGCGTTACCGGGGCATTGGTTACTCAATGGTGAAAACGCAGAGGCACTCTCTGCTTATGCAAAAGAATTTGTCAAGAATGGAGAGCAATAGTTTGAAGAACTCTGTTCAATTACGCTCAATTTACGAAGACGAATTTCAACAAACCATTCTTAGTTGGTTCTCGCAACACTCTTTGTTGCTTGTCATGGTGAGATACTTGAACACTGGAGGGGGGAAAGATTTTTCCTTGCTCTCGTCGTTCCGCGAATTCGACACCTTTTTGCGGAACCTTCCAGCAGTAACAGATGTAATAGTGTTTCAGGTTCACGCATTAAACTCGTTTGAGCCAGAAAGTTCAAAATTGCTTATTGAAGCACGAAAACTGATTACCAAAGAAAAGGAATGGTTATTACTATGGGCGGATAATAATAAAATTAGTGGTTATGAGCATGCATTTGGTGACGACCTAGATGACCTGAAACAAGCAGTAAGAAATTTGAAAGAGAAAACAGTTTATTTTGGAGAAATGCCAGCCTGGTGGGAAATGGATAGTGACACAATGCAATCAGCTATAGTTCCGAATGAAGCTGGCCTGATACAATCAGGTGCAGGGTAAATGATATCCCTTCGGCAACTAGGGGCGAAATAAATTTACCCTGAGCGTAGCGTGGCTCTGACAGAATTCTTTTCTCGGAGGAGAGGCTATGAATTTGACTGAAACCTTGCCGCTTCAAATCGCTGTCGAACGCCAGAAATTTGAAGATTAGTGCCTCGCCAATTTCGATCCGACGCTGCTTTACAACGGCGAATGCGTCTTCCAGTTCGACGCTTGCGAAAACGTCAACGGCCAGCCCGGCGCGCGCCGATCAGTCAGGTCTATTTCACCGTCGTAGGCGAAAACAAACCCGGTCGCGTCGTACTGAGCCTCAACGATTTCACCGTACCGGCAGCCGGGATTCCGCTGACCATCGCGCGCAAGTACGACAGTTTGGAACGCAGCGTGAATGGCGATTTCGGCTACGGCTGGTCGCTGGGGATTTACGCGACGCGCCTGGCCGTAGCGCCTGACCAGAGCGTGACTTTCACCGACCCAGCCAGCGGACGCCGCGTGAATTTCGGCTTCACGCCGCGCGCTTACGGCGGGCTGATGTCGTTCCTTTACGAAGCCGCTTACACAGGCGAGCAGGGGGTTTACGGCAAGTTGACCGACGACGGCTGCGGCGTGCTCTATCAATCAGGCCGGCAATATCGCTTCACGTGCAGCAACACTTACGCACCGACG
>JABFSD010000702.1 GCA_013140935.1 Acidobacteriota bacterium | reverse complement strand
TCGTACGCAGTGCGATTGAGTCGGCCGAACTCGCTGAGAGTTACGGCATGCCGCGCGAACGCATCATCCTCAGCGCGAAATGTTCCGACGTGCAGGATTTGATTGACGTCTATCGTGAGCTTGCGCGGCGCGGGCCTTATGCCTTGCATCTGGGTTTGACCGAAGCGGGCATGGGCGCGAAAGGCATCGTGGCGAGTACGGCGGCATTGGCAGTGTTAATGCAAGAGGGAATTGGCGACACGATTCGCGTCTCGCTCACGCCGCAACCCAACGGCGACCGCACCGAAGAAGTCATCGTCGCGCAACAGATTTTGCAATCGCTCGGCATTCGCAGCTTCACGCCGCAAGTCACGGCCTGTCCGGGTTGCGGACGCACGACCAGCACGTTGTTTCAAGAGATGGCTGATGACATCGGCAAATACCTGCGCGGGCAGATGCCGATTTGGCGTGAACATTATGCGGGCGTCGAAGAGATGAAAGTCGCCGTGATGGGTTGCGTCGTCAACGGCCCCGGCGAATCGAAACACGCCAACCTCGGCATCAGTTTGCCGGGTACGGGCGAAGACCCGCGTGCGCCCGTGTTCGTTGACGGCAAGTTGCGCGTCACATTGAAAGGCGCGCAGATCGTGCCGGAATTTATCGAGATTCTGGATCAATACGTAGCGAATCGTTACGGCGCAAAATAATGCGACGCTTTGTTTCAGGGGAGGTTGGGAAGGTGAAACGCATACCACCACAATTTAAATTGCTCTTTTCGTTTTTGTTGCTAGGGATGGTCAGTGCCTGCCGAACTTCGCCGCCGCCCGCGCAACAAAATTCATATCCTTCAACAGAACGCCTCATCGGACAGCGCGGCGGTTCGCTGGTTTATCGGGTCGCTTCTCCGCCGCAAACCTTCAACTATCTCGCGGCGGCGGATGAAAACACGTTGCTGGTTGCTTTCTATTTGCTGGGCGGACGGCTGATCGAATTCGATCACGACAAGCTCAGTTATGCGCCGGGAGTCGCCGAGTCGTGGCAAGTAAACAATGACGGACGCACGGTAGAAGTTACGCTGCGTGACGGCGTCAAATTTTCAGACGGACGCGCGCTGACTGCTGAAGATGTCAGATTCACTTTGCAGGCTGTATACGACACACGCACGGCGGCACCGATCTTTCGAGATGCGCTGTTGATCAACGGACGACAGATCGAATGCGCGGTCAACGATCCTCGCCATCTGCGTCTTACCTTTCCCGGACCAGTAGCGGTGCCGGAAAGTTATTTGTCCAATCTAGCGGTGCTGCCGAGTCACGTGCTGGAAGCCGAAGCCCAACGCGGCGGCTTGCGTGAAGCGTATGCTTTAACGACGGCTCCATCACAGATCGTCACGGCGGGCGCTTTTACGCTGCAAGCCGCTACGCCGGGCGAACGCTTTGTGCTGCGGCGCAATCCGCATTACTGGAAGAAAGACAGTGCGGGCACGCCGCTGCCTTATCTCGACGAACTCGTGATCGAAGTGGTGAGCGATACCAACAACGCGCTGGCTCGTGTGCAACAAGGTACGCTGGATGTGCTTGATCGGCTGCGGCCTGCTGATTACGCCGCATTGCGACAGACCGCCGATGCCGTGCGCGTCACAGACGCAGGCCCCGGCTTAACGACCGATCACCTCTGGTTCAATCTCACCCCGAAGGCCGCATCCGGCAAACGCGCCTGGTTTAACGATGCGCGCTTTCGCCGTGCCGTCTCGCACGCGATTGACCGCGAATCTATTGCGACCAGTTTGTTGCAGGGGTTGGCGACGCCGCTTTACGGATTCGTTTCGCCGGGCAATCGCTCGTGGGTGGCGCAGGATTTGCCGCGCACGCCTTACGATTTAACGAAAGCGCAAACGTTGTTACGCGAAGCAGGATTTACGTTGCGCGGTACGACGGAAGCGCCTGAGCTATTCGATGCGGCGGGCCAGCGCGTTGAGTTCACGTTGCTCGTACCCACCGAAAGCCAACCGCGCAAAGGCATCGCGGCTGTAGTGCAGGAAGACCTCGCCAAGCTCGGCATCATGATGCAAGTCGCGCCGCTCGAATTCGGCGAATTGTCGCGCCGCATTTTTCAGAGTTTCGATTATGACGCTGCGTTGTTAGGTGCGTCCGTGAGTGAACCTGACCCTTCGTCTTACGCCAACTTTTTGCGCAGCAGCAGCCCCTCGCATCAATGGCATCCGAAACAGGTTCAGCCTGCGACCGCTTGGGAAGCGCGCATTGATGGGTTGTTGGCTGAACAAGCGCGCGAAAGAGATTCGGCACGTCGCCGCGCCAGTTTTCATGAATTGCAAACGATCCTGGCCGAACAACTGCCCGTGATTCCGCTCACGGCGCGTCATCTCACTTCTGCCGCCCGGCAGCGTGTCGGCAATCATCGTCCCAGCATGTTGCTGCCTTATTCGTTGTGGAATGCGGAAGAGTTATTCGTGCGTCAGCCCTAAGTCAGCAAGCAACTCTCAAGGTAAGTTCATCAGCACCACCAGCGCGTGGGCCAGTTCGAGCCGCGTCAAGCCGGTGGTCGGACGGAACGTCGAGCCGTCTGCCACAAACAGTCCGCGTTCAAGTGCGACCGCTACGTAGCCGCGATATTGCATAGGAACCAGATGAGCATCGCTGAAAGGCAGCGTCGCGCTGGTCCTCGCTTCAGCTTCCTGGCGTAACCCTGCCGCACGCACCAACGCAATCACAGCCGTCAACCGGTCGGCGCGCTCATCAGGGCGGAAGCGATTGGTAGTGGCAGCATCATAAAACAATGACCCAGCTTGTACGCTCTCAATCATCAAGCGTGTCGGCAGGTCACGCACGTCTGTGAAGCGCGGTTGTCCGGCCAGATACTGCGGGACTTGTGCGCCTTGCACTAAGGCACTCGCCAGCTCGTAACGCGAAACCGTGAAGCCGGGGCGGAAGCGCGTGCCGAAAGGCGTCAACACATAAGACCTGAGCGTTTGATAGACCTCTTCGCGCGCGGTGAGACTCAATCCTTGCAAGTCCGATAAAGGCGCATATTCAACGTGTGTGGTTTCGAGCGTGCCGAGATAAGACTGTGCCGTGCTAGTCAGACCCAGCGTGTGGCGTACTTCTGCGCGCCACGTACCTGACGCGGGTTGCTGAATCACGACGCTTTCACGCTTGCCCGTCAGCCCCGGCAGATTCAATTCATTCGACTCGGCCCGCTTGACGTTATTCGGATCGAAGAGCGACAAGCCCAAGTCGTTCAGGCTCAAGGTCGGCCCCCAGGCAATGCGCACCGACGCCAGCAACGCGCCGCTCGGCACGGTCAGATTAGTTAGGGTGTTACTGCCCGGCTGCGCGATGCCGCTGAAGGTTTGCGCCGGATCGTTGACGAAGCGCACCTGCCCGCGTTCCAACGTCGCACGGAAC
>JABFSD010000617.1 GCA_013140935.1 Acidobacteriota bacterium | reverse complement strand
ACATCATGCGGCGCGCGATTCAATACGCGATTGACCACAAGAAAAAGCTCGTCACGATTGTTCACAAAGGCAACATCATGAAATACACCGAAGGCGCGTTTCGTGATTGGGGCTATCAATTAGCGAAGGCTGAATTCCGCGCGCAGATCGTCACTGAAGACGAACTCTGGAAAGACCACAACGGCCAATTGCCCGACGGCAAAATCCTTATCAACGACCGCATTGCCGATGCAATGTTCCAACAGTTGTTGCTGCGACCTGATGAATATCAAGTGATCGCTACGCCGAACTTGAACGGCGATTATTTGTCTGATGCCTGCGCTGCGCAGGTCGGCGGACTCGGACTCGCACCGGGCGCGAACATCGGCGACAACGCAGCCGTTTTCGAAGCTACGCATGGAACCGCGCCGAAATACGCTGACAAGGATGTGATCAATCCGGGTTCGGTGATTTTGTCGGGCGTGATGATGCTCGAACACATGGGCTGGCAGGAAGCCGCCGATCTCATCATCAACGGCATCGTAAAAACCATTGACCAAAAGCGCGTGACTTATGATCTCGAACGCCAAATGGAAGGCGCGACGAAACTCAAGACCAGCGAATTTGGCGACGCAATTATTGAAAATATGTAAGGGGCATGTAGTACCGCCTTCAGGCGGAATATCTCGGCAATCAAGACATTCCGCCTGAAGGCGGTACTACGTGCGTGAGATTTTATGGCAAGAAAGAAAATTACGGTTGTGGGCGCAGGTAACGTCGGAGCGACGGCTGCGCATTGGCTCGCCGCGAAAGAACTCGGCGACGTGGTGTTGGTTGATATTGTCGAAGGCATGCCGCAAGGCAAAGCCTTGGATTTGGCACAGGCCGGGCCGGTCGAAGGCTATGACAGTCGAATGATCGGCACGAACGGTTATAAAGAAACTGCGAATTCCGACATCGTGGTGATTACGTCAGGCCTGGCGCGCAAGCCGGGCATGAGCCGCGATGATTTGTTGAAAACGAATGCGGGGATTGTTTCGAGTGTGACTGAAGAAGTCGTCAAGCATTCGCCGAATTGCATCATCATCGTCGTGTCGAATCCGCTCGATGCGATGACACAGGTGGCGTTCAAGAAATCAGGCTTCCCGAAAAACCGCGTGTTGGGCATGGCGGGTGTGTTGGATTCAGCGCGTATGCGTACCTTCATCGCGCAAGAGTTGAACGTATCGGTCGAAGACGTGACGGCTTTCGTCTTGGGCGGACACGGCGACACGATGGTTCCGTTGCCGCGTTATTCGACGGTCGCGGGCATTCCGATTACGGAGTTGTTGCCGAAAGAGCGCGTTGACGCGATCACTACGCGGACGGCGAATGGCGGCGCTGAAATCGTGAGCTTGCTCAAAACGGGTTCGGCTTATTACGCGCCGTCGGCAGCGGCGGTCGAGATGGTCGAGTGCATCATCAAAGACAAGAAACGCATTCTGCCTTGCGCCGTGTTACTCGAAGGCGAATACGGCATTAACAACCTGTTCGTCGGCGTACCGTGCAAGATCGGTGCGAACGGCGTCGAAGAAATCATTCAAATCAACCTGACCACCGAAGAGCGCGCCGCGTTGCACAAGTCCGCCGGATCTGTGCAGGAGTTGGTGAACCTGCTCAATCTATAAAGTACGCATAGCGGTGTCAGCGTTCATAAGCTGCCGCAGTTTTGCTTCCCTGATATGAGGCGAGCAAAGCTGCGGCAGTCGCGTTTTGTTGAAAGGCCATTAAAAAAATGACGGAAGAAAAAGAAGTAAGTACCAAAGAAAGAGTCATCGCTGAACTCAAAGCCCTCGAATATGAAATGACCGTCGAGTTACCCAAAGTGTTACGCACGGCGGCTTCGCTCGGCGACCTGTCAGAAAACTCGGAATACAAAATGGCGCGCGAACGGCAGGACTATGTCAGGGCGCGCGTGTTTCAATTGCGCGAACAAGTAGCGAAGTTGGCGGCGATTGATACGAGCCGCTTGCCGCACGACCGCGCGTCTTACGGTTCGACGCTCACGCTCAAAGATTTGAATCGCGGCGAAGAAGTGACTTATCGGCTGGTTACGCCGGAAGAATCGGATTTCGAGAAAGGTTTGATCTCGACTTCTTCGCCCATCGGCAAGAGCCTGCTCAACAAAGAAGAAGGTGACGAAGTGCGCGTGCTCACGCCTAACGGCGTGCGCAACTTCGAAGTTATTACGCTCAAGACGATTCACGATCAGGACTAACGTAGCGCGGGCTTTAGTCGGCGAACGTAGCGTGGACTTTAGTCCGCGCAATTGCGCGTGACGCGCGGACTAAAGTCCACGCTACTTCTCAAGTCTGCGGACGTGATGGTAGACTGCGCCGCAATTTTCAATTGGGAGTTCATCTAAAACATTGGCTGCGAAGTTGCCCATCGTGCGACGGCTGTTGACGGTGCTGTTGTTAGGCGCGGTCTTTTTATTAAGCAGCGGACTCGTACTCTATTTCGCCTTGCGCGGGCGCACCGTTCAAGTACCCAACATTGTCGGCAAAGCAGAAGCTGATGCGACGGACGAGTTGGAAGATTACGGCTTGCGCATCGCGGTGCGTAATCGCGCGCATAGTGAACAGTATTCGGCGAATACGGTAAGCGAACAGGTTCCCGCGCCCGGTACGGTCGTGAAAACGGGCCAACAGGTACGCGTGACGTTGAGCTTGGGCGCGCCGCCCGCGCCTGCGCGCAAATAGCCGTGCAAGTGATTTGACCCGCACGCGACTAGGCGTGCAAGGTTTTTGAATGACTGGCGTTCATCGAATAGCCAACTAAATCCAAAGGTTCATGATCCAACTTGCACCATCCATTTTGTCGGCGGATTTCACCCGATTAGGTGAACAAATTGCACTCGTCGAAGCGGCAGGCGCGCATATTATTCACGTAGACGTGATGGATGGGCATTTCGTACCGAACCTGACCATCGGGCCTTTCGTCGTTGAGTGGATTCGTAAGACGACGCGCTTGCCGATTGATGCGCACCTGATGATCGAAGCGCCCGATAAGTTCATTGAAGCCTTTGCCCGCGCCGGAGCCGATATGATTTCGGTTCATCCCGAAGCGACTTATCACCTGCATCGCACCGTTCACTTGATCAAACAAACGGGCGCGCAAGCGGGCGTCGTGTTGAATCCGGCGACACCGCTCGCCGCGATAGAAGACATCATCAATGACGTAGATTACGTGCTGTTGATGTCGGTCAACCCGGGCTTTGGCGGACAAAAGTTTATTCCTGCTTCGCTCGAAAAGCTGCGCCGCTTGCGCACTTTAATGCTTGAACGTCGCGCGCACGCGCGCATTGAAATTGACGGCGGCATCACGCTCGGCAACGTAGCCGAAGTCGTCGCCGCCTGAGCTGAAATGCTGGTCGCCGGATCATC
>JABFSD010000002.1 GCA_013140935.1 Acidobacteriota bacterium | reverse complement strand
TGCGATTTGCCGCGCGGTCAACAGCCCTTCGGTCAAGATTCTTTACGACATGTATCACCAGCAAATCACCGAAGGGAACATCATCCCCAACATCAATCTGGCCTATGACGAAGTCGCTTATTACCAGGTCGGCGACAACCCCGGACGCAACGAACCGACGACGGGCGAGATGAATTACAAAAACATCTTCAAGCACATTCACAGCAAAGGCTTCAAGGGCGTCGTCGGCATGGAACACGGCGTTAAAGACAACAAAACCAAAGAAGGCGAAATGGCGTGCATTAACGCTTATGTCGCTAGTGATAGCTTTTAACTCTCTGACGGATGAACAAGCCGTCAGTGAGCGACTTGTTCATCCGATTCGTGATGGTTTAGAAATACGGTTATGGCTACTGCAACCGCTCCGAAAAAACTTGCGCCTGCCGCTGTGCCTGAAGATTTGGTGATGCGTTTTAGCGTGAAGCAGTATCACCAAATGATTGCCAGCGGCTTTCTTAATAGTGATACGCCGGTCGAGTTGCTCGAAGGTTTTCTGGTGTACAAAATGCCAAAGAATCCCCCGCATCGCGTTACTACACGGCTCTTACGCCTGCTCTTGGATAGCCTCTTTGCCGAGCGTCAATGTTACGTTGAAACGCAAGAGCCGATCACGTTGGCAGACAGCGAGCCGGAACCTGATTTAGCCGTAGTGCGCGGCGACACGTTGCAATACCTTGAGCGTCACCCAGAGGCCCGTGATGCCGTGTTCGTCGTGGAAGTCGCCGACGCAACCCTGGCGCGCGACCGAAAACTAAAAAAACGAATCTACGCGCAAGCTGGCATCGCTTCATATTGGATCGTCAATCTGGTTGCGCAACAGGTCGAGGTTTATACGTTGCCGGGTGAAGTCAATGGCGTCATCACTTACCAATCACAACAAAATTATCGTCGGGACGAATTCATCCCTGTCTTTTTAGATGGGGTAGAAATCGGGCAAGTCGCCGTCAGCGAAGTCCTGCCCCAAGTTATAAGCTGAAGGAGCAAATTCAATGGGTTCTCAATTCGTTACGCGCTACGCTTTCTGGTGTAGCGCGTTTCTTTTTCTTCTCACTTACACCACGCAAGCCGTTTCGCAACAGCGCAAGCGTCAGCCCATCAAACGACCGGCAGCGACGAAGACAAAAGCGACGCCAACGCCGACACCTGCTTATCCGCCGGGCTATCAAACGGCGCTGGATGCGATTTCAGAAGATTCGTTGAAAGGCCATTTGTCGTTCATCGCGGCGGACTTGCTGGAAGGACGCAATACGCCGTCGCGCGGCTTGGACCTCGCAGCGGAATACATCGCGGCGCAGTTCCGGCGCGCGGGTATCGAGCCGGCGGGCGATGCCGATGTGGCGGGGCAGCCGACATATTTTCAAACCTCCGAATGGCGCGCGGCGGAAACAAGCGCGAACAACGCCAACGCGGGATTGGTGCTGCAAAACGGCGAACAGAACCTGCGCGTATCGGCCAATCAGGCCGCGCTGCAAAACCTGAAGGTGGGCGATACGGTCAAACTCAGAAACGTCGTCGCGATCCTGCGCGGCTCCGACCCGGTGTTGAAAGACACTTACGTCTTGGTCACGGCGCATTACGATCACATCGGCATGCTGGCGAACGGCGAAGACCGCATCAGCAACGGCGCGAACGATGACGGCAGCGGTACGGTATCCGTCATCGAACTGGCAACGGCGCTCTCCAAACTGAAAGAACGCCCCAAACGCAGCATCGTGTTTCTAACGGTTTTCGGTGAAGAAAAAGGCATGGTGGGTTCGCGCTATTACGGCAAGCATCCGCTGTTTCCGATTGCTAAGACCGTCGCCGACGTAAACCTCGAGCACGTAGGCCGCACTGACGATCAAGAAGGTGACAAAACGAATACGGCTACGCTGACCGGCTTCGATTACACCGACGTAGGTCCCATCTTCCAAAAGGCGGGCGAACTCACTGGCATCCGGGTTTATAAACACGAACAAAACAGCGATTCGTTTTTTGGACGCAGCGACAATCAGGCGCTGGCCGATCAAGGCGTACCGGCACATACATTGTGCGTAGCGTTCATCTTCCCCGACTACCATCGCGTCGGCGATCATTGGGACAAAATCAATTATCCCAACCTCGCCAAAACCAATCGCATGATTGCGCTTGCGCTGTTGATGATGGCGGATAACGCCAACGCGCCGAAATGGAATGAAGCCAATCCGAAAACGGCGAAATACGTTTCGGCATGGAAAGCGCAAACGGGAAAGTAAATCTTTCGTCCACGAAGCCACACGAAGAAAGACACGAAGAATTGGACAGGACTCACCGGATTAGCAGGATTTACTGGATTGGGTTAAACCTGCTGATGCCTGGACACTTGTGAAAATCAATGCGTTTACTGACGGAAACAATGAACTACAAGAAAGGCAAGAAGAGCAAAAAAGACAAAAAGGCTCTGGTTTTGCCTTTTTTGCTCTTCTTGCCTTTTTTGCGGTGAATGACTTTTCTCTTCAAACGCATCGGTTGGATAAAAGTGTCCAGACATCAGGTTAAACTTGATGATTCTTAGCGTTGCCTGAATCCTGCCCATCCTGAAAATCCTGTGAATCCTGTCTAATTCCTCTTCGTGTTTTCTTTGTGTGGCTTCGCCGAAGAAGTTTTTATATGATGGCTGTGCCGTCAACTTTCGGCAGTATCCACAACCCAAAATATCCGCTGCATCAGCAATAACAGAAGGAGCAACTGAGTCAGATGTCTACGCAAATCGCCAAGCAGGTTTGGCACAACGGTAAATTCATCGCGTGGGAAAACGCCACGATTCACGTTATGTCGCACGTCGTTCATTACGCCTCGGCGGTTTTTGAAGGCATTCGTTGTTACGCGACGCCGCAAGGCCCGGCGGTCTTTCGCTTGCGCGAACACATCGAACGGCTGCACGACTCGGCGTATGTTTACCGCATGGAACTCGGCTTTACCGTAGACGAAATCATGCAAGCCTGTCTCGACACCGTGAAGGTCAACGAGTTCAAGGAATGTTATCTGCGCCCGGTCGTGTTTCGCGGTTATGGGCCGTTCGGCGTCAATCCGATGGGCAATCCGGTCGAGGCTTACATCGCCAGTTGGACGTGGGGCAAATATCTCGGCGTCGAAGCCATCGAGGAAGGCGTGGACGTATGTGTCGCCAGTTGGGCGCGCATGCATCCGAACAGCTTGCCGCCGACGGCTAAGGCGGCGGCGAATTACATGAACTCGCAACTCATCAAAATGGAAGCCATCACGAACGGTTACGTCGAAGGCATCGCGCTCGACGCGACCGGCAACGTCAGCGAAGGCAGCGGCGAAAACATTTTCGTGATTAAGAAAGGCGTGATTTATACGCCGCCGCCGAGTTCGGCGGCGGCGTA
>JABFSD010000405.1 GCA_013140935.1 Acidobacteriota bacterium | reverse complement strand
TTGGAAAACCGCGTCATCCAATTCGCAGCGGCGATATTGATAAGCATTGAACGCATTCACGCGCGGCGCGGTGAGCTTGAGCATCCAGCGAATATCTTCCGGCGCGACGAAATGCCACGTAGGCCGCAACACGTGCGTGCGCAAAATCGAACCCTCCGCCAGTGCCTGATCAAGCGCCGCATCGGTCAAGCCCCCATTTTCGGAAGACGCGCGTTGCGCAATCGCCCACTTGGCTCCGGCGTAATCCTGCGCCTGCATCGCGCCCAGCCAGCTTACGACTTCGTGTGCTTGCGTGAACGTGGTCTGGCTCAAGCGTTGATTGTGCAAACGCAACGCCGTGATGTCGCTCTTATTTTTCATACGGCATTTGCTGAATCAGCTTTTTCATCTCGGCGACAGTCTTGGCGTAAGCCGGATTGTCCGCCAGATTCTTCAACTCGTGCGGATCTTTGGTGTGATCAAAAAGCATCGCGCCCGCTTTGCCGTCATCCCACTCGGCGTAACGCCAACGGTCGGTCCGCACGGCCTTGCCTAACTTATTTTGAAAAAACGTGACCGTATAAGCCGGATGATTCCATTGGGCTTTCACGTTACGCAGCACAGGTGCGAGGCTGTGGCCTTGCTGTCCGGCAGGCATCGGCAAGCCGCACAGTTCAACGAGCGTCGGATACATATCCAGCAACTGCACGGTTTGGCGCGCGACCTGCGGTTTGCCTTTGGGCGTCACGAAGATGAGCGGCACACGCGTACCAATTTCAAAAAGTGAATTGTGTTTCGACCATTTGCCTTTCTCGCCGAGGTGATAGCCGTGGTCGCCCCAAAACACGATGACCGTATTGTCGCGCAGCTTCAGGCGGTCAAGCGCCTCGATGACGCGGCCTACGTTGTAATCGGTGAAAGTCGTCGAAGCCATGTAAGCGCGAATCACTTCGCGGGCTTCGGTTTCAGAGGCGTCGCGTCCGATGAAAAGATCGCTGCTGCGCGGTGGTACCGAAATTTCAGGGAACCCCGGCGGCGCTTTCGGTCGCGGTGCGAAATCGGGCGGCAACTTTATTTTCGCGGTGTCATACATCTCGATCATGCGTTTGGGCGCAGTCGGCGGGCTGTGTGGTTTGGCAAAACCCAACGCGAGAAAGAAAGGCTGGTCTTTATATTTCTCTAAATACTCGATGGCGCGCGTCGCGCTTTTGTAATCGCCATGCGATTCGCCATTGCCTTCGAGCGTAACGATGCGGTCGGAATTCGCCGCGACTTGTCCCGGCGCGGTCGTATTCACAGCGCCAGTGAATTGGCGTGTCTCGCCGCCTTCCGTCCACGCCTCGGTGTCGTCAATGCCACCGTGAAACTGCTTGCCGGTGCGCAAAACTTTGTATCCATTTGCCTTGAAATGCTGCGGCATCGTGATGAAGTCAGGATGCGCCGCGCGAAACCACGTGCGGTTATCCAGCACGCCCGTGGTCGTCGGATGTCTGCCGGTAAACAGCGACGTGCGCGAAGGATTGCACAGCGGGTATTGGCAATAGGCCAGCTCGAAGCGCGTGCCTTGCGCGGCGAGCTTATCGATGTTCGGTGTTTGAATCAGCGCGTTGCCATAAGCGCCGAGTTCGGGACGCAAGTCGTCAACGGCAATGAACAACACGTTGAGCTTTCGATTGGGTTGCCTAGCGTGGCTGGGCGCATCAATCAAGGTGAAAGACATCAGCAACAACAGCAGCAAGGGGAATAAACGTTTCATCGGTGGCGGTTCCTTTTCGTTCAAAATAGTTCGACAGCGGTTTGCCAAAAAATATCCCGTGTAACTTCAGGCGCGAGGTTCATCAAGAAAATCTTCGACAGTTCGGTGGTCAGGCTTTCGGGCAAGTCAGAGCCGATCATCAGGCGATTGGACGGGACGTGTTGCAAGACTTCGGCGACGTTGTGCGGCATCAACGAAGACAGCTCGATGTAAATGTTCGGGCAGACTGTCGCAGCCACGATGGCTTCGCCTAATAACATGCCGCCGCCGCCGCAATGTCCCAGAATGATTTTGAGTTCGGGATATTTGCGCGCCGGCATGATGTAAAGCGAAGGCAGCGCGTAAGGAATGCCGCTGCCCGTGTGAACCACAATCGGCAGCTTGTGCTGCAAGGCTGCTTCAAAAAAGAAATCGCTCGTCGGCCACAGCGGATTCAGCCCGTGATATTGCGGTTGCAGCTTCAACGCACGAAAGCCTAGCTCTTCGACACAGCGTTTCAATTCATCGAGAAATACATCGCGCGGCAAATACGGATACAAACAAGCTGCGCCCGTGAAACGATCAGGATGTGCTTTACACGCTTGCGCGATTTCGTCGTGCGCGGCGCGATGATCGGCAACCACGGGATAAGGAATGGCGAGCGAACGGTCTACGCCAAACGCATCCATCGCGCGCAATAGTTCATCGGCAGTCGTGCGGCGTCCGTGATGCAATCCGTAGCCGATGTGCGTGTGCGTATCGAAAATTTGATAACCGTCTCTCATTGCGAATTGACGATACCAGCGGTGATGAGATCGCCCATCGCGCTTGTCGTCATCGAGCCTTTCATATCCGAAGTGCGATGCGCCGGATTGCTTAGTACCTGAGTGACCGTCCGTCTGATAACGGCTCCGCTTTTTTCGTGTCCCAACCAGTCGAGCATCATTGCAACTGAGAGGATCGTGGCAAGAGGATTGGCGATGCCGCGTCCGGCGATGTCGGGCGCGGAACCGTGCGAAGGTTGAAAGACCGCGTGGCGTTCGCCGATGTCCGCCGAAGGAGCCATTCCCATGCCGCCGACTAATCCCGCCGCCAAGTCAGACAAAATGTCGCCGAACATGTTTTCGGTCACGATGACATCGAACGTATGCGGACGCTGAATGAGATAAAGCGCCATCGCGTCAACGTAAACACTTTCGGTTTCTACGTCGGGGAACTCCTGACTGATTTCGTCGAAGATGCCGCGAAAATAAGCCATCGAAGGCAGCACATTGGCTTTGTCTACCAACGTGACTTTGCGGCGGCGTTTGCGGGCTTCGTTAAATGCCGCGCGAAACAATCGTTCCGAACCGTGCCGCGTAATGCGCATCGTGTCGTTGGCTTCGGGCTGATCCAGTGTGGCTTGTCCGGTACGCGCGGCAAACAATCCTTCGGTGCTTTCGCGCACCAGCAAAAAATCAATTTCGTCGCGGTAACCTTTCAACGGGGTATCGTTCGCGTGATAGAGCTTGATCGGACGCAAGCCGCAATAAAGATCGAGCCATTCGCGCAAATCAATTTGCGGCGTCATCTCTTTGCCGTTGGGCCAACGCACGGCGGGCAAGCCCATCGCGCCCAGCAAAATCGCATCGCACTCTTTGATCTGCTCAAACGTAGCCGCCGGCAATGGGTTGCCGCTTTTCAGATATTCACCTG
>JABFSD010000130.1 GCA_013140935.1 Acidobacteriota bacterium | reverse complement strand
GTGCGTTATTATTTTTGGGGCATCGCCGCGTGGTTTTACCGCGAAGAAGTTTTGCAGGCGATTAAGTGGCTCGAAACCCATTTCTTCGTCGTGATTGGCGCGGCAGTCGGCTTGGTCGCTTTATTCTTTATCATTCGCGCTTGGGTGATTTATACGCGGCGACGCGCGCCGCAAGCGCAATCCGGTTAAGCAGTTTTTATCAATGAAATCATTATTCGCAAAAATTACGGCGTGGCTGGCAAAGGTCAAAGCTACGTTGATTACGTTCGGCGCGTTGGGCGTATTCGCCATCGCCTTGCTCGACGCTTCATTTTTGCCGCTGCCGGGCGGGCCTGATGCCGTCGTCATGACGCTCTCGCATCTGAACCACGGGCTGATGCCGTTGTATGTTTTGGCGGCAGTCATTGGTTCGACGTTAGGTTGTTTGCTGCCTTATTGGATTGGCCGCAAAACCGGCGAAGCCGCGCTGCGCAAGTTCACCGATGAGCGGCGTGCGAAGGTCGCGCGCTTGATCGAACAATACGACGTATGGGCGATGCTCGTCGGCGCAGTGTTGCCGCCGCCGTTTCCGTTCAAGTTGTTTCTGCTGACGGCGGGCGTCTTTCGCATGCAGGTCGGACGCTTTCTGCTCTCGCTCGCCGCCGGTCGCGTGATTCGTTTCGCGCTCGAAGGCTGGATGGCTGTGCGTTACGGCGAACAGGCGGCGCAACTTTTCAAACAGCACTATCCGAAAATCGGCTTGGGCATTGCCGCCGCTGTCATCATCGTGTTTCTGGCAAACAAGTTTCTTAATCGCAAAGAAGCTGACGAGGTGATGACGGAAGGCGATTTGAGTACGGCTGAATAGCTGCGGGAATACCTATAATGCCTGCCAACGCAATCGAAACCCTGGTTGAACAAATTCTGAACGCTACGATGGCGGACGCCCAACGACTGCCGTCAAAATGCGAAGCGCGCCAATTTGCGCAGGAACTTTTTCACGCGCTCTTTCCCGCCGTCTGCCAGCCTGCGTTAGCTGATGCGCAACGGTTGGAAAGCGAACTCAAACGCTTGCACATTGCGCTCGAAAATTTGTTGCGTCCGACGCATCGGGAAGACGCGATGGAGTTGGCGAAAACGTTTTACGCTGCGCTGCCGGCGATTCATCGCCTGATGATTGAAGACGCGGCGGCGCTTTATGACAGCGACCCGGCGGCACGCAGCGTCGCAGAAGTGATTCAGTCTTACCCAGGTTTTTATGCCGTCGCGCAATATCGTTTGGCGCATCAACTCTATTTACAGAACGTGCCTTTCCTACCGCGCCTGATTACCGAATATGCGCACGAAGTCACAGGCATAGACATTCACCCCGGCGCAAACATCGGCGCGCGCGTCGCCATTGATCACGGTTCCGGCGTCGTCATTGGTGAGACCAGCGTGGTCGGCGAACGCGTGCGCATTTATCAAGGCGTCACGCTCGGCGCACTCGCCGTCGAGAAAAGCATGCAAAATGCCAAGCGCCATCCGACGGTCGAAGACGACGTAGTGATTTACGCGAACGCTACGATTTTGGGCGGACAGACCGTGATCGGACATGGCTGCACGATTGGCGCGAATGCATGGATTACGAAAAGCGTTCCCCCGAACACGCGTGTGGCTGGCGACCTCGTGTGAGACCCATAACCGCAATCCCTAAAGGAGAAAACCCAACCCATGAAATTCAACAACATTCTTGCAACCATCGGTAATACGCCGCACGTGCGCATCAATCGTTTGTTCGGTAGCGATCACGAAATCTGGCTCAAGCTCGAACGCGCTAATCCGGGCGGCAGCATCAAAGACCGCATCGGCCTGGCGATGATCGAAGACGCCGAAGCGCGCGGCGTGCTGAAAGCGGGCGGCGTGATTGTCGAACCTACGTCGGGCAACACCGGCATCGGGCTGGCGATGGCAGGCGCGGTCAAAGGCTATCGTGTGATTCTGACGATGCCCGAATCCATGTCCATCGAGCGCCGCCGTGTACTTGCGGCTTACGGCGCAGAGATCGTTTTGACGCCGCGCGAAAAAGGCATGAAAGGCGCGATTGCCAAAGCGACGGAACTTACCGCGCAAACCGCCAACGGCTGGATGCCGATGCAATTCGATAACGAAGCCAACACCGACATCCATCGCCGCACGACTGCGCAAGAGATTCTCGCTGACTTTCCCGACGGTCTCGATTACCTCATCACCGGCGTAGGCACGGGCGGCCACATCACGGGTTGCGCCGAAGTGTTGAAAGAGAAGTTTCCCAACTTGCAGGTCTTCGCCGTCGAGCCTGAGAAATCGCCGGTGTTGAGTGGCGGTGCGCCTTCGCCGCACAAGTTGCAAGGCATCGGCGCGGGCTTTGTGCCGGGCATTATGCGAATGGATTTGATGAACGGCGTCGTGCAGGTAAGTGAAGAAGCGGCTTTCAAATACGCGCAGGATTGTGCGCGGCTCGAAGGCGTTTTAGTTGGCGTTTCATCGGGAGCCACGTTGGCGGCAATTGCGCAAAAGCTGCCTGAGATTCCGAAAGGCGCGCGCGTGCTGGGTTTTTGTTACGACACGGGCGAACGCTATTTATCGGTAGACGGTTTATTCCCCATACCCGATGCGACAGTTCATCAGGTCTAAATCTCTGTGTTATCTGCGAGGCTTTTCGCTGGTTGACCCTCTGGGGGGTGATACCTATAATGCGCGGCTTCGTCAGTAGACCGTTTTAGCTAAAAGGAGAGTCATCAGTGGCATACGCAATCATCCGTTCGGGCGGAAAACAGTTCCGCGTCAGCGCCGGAGAAGTCGTGCGCGTTCCGTCGCTAGCCGATAAGAACGAAGGCGACGCCGTCGAGTTCGAGGTGCTGGCCGCCGGCAGTGACAGCGGCGTACAAATCGGCAACCCCGTGTTGGCGGGCGCGAAGGTCACGGGCACCGTCGTCAAAAATGGACGCGGCCCGAAAATCCTCGTGTTCAAGTTCAAACGCCGCAAGCAATACAAGAAGATGAAAGGGCATCGTCAGGGTTTCACGTCCGTGAAAATTGACGCGGTCGCTTAAAGGAGTTTCTAAGTCATGGCACATAAAAAAGGTGTAGGCAGTTCACGCAACGGACGCGATTCCAACGCGCAACGGCTGGGCGTCAAGCGCTTCGGCGGGCAGTTGGTTTCGGGCGGTTCGATTCTCGTGCGCCAACGCGGCACGCGCTTCAAGCCCGGCACGAACGTAGGCATCGGCAGCGACGATACGCTCTATGCCAAAGTCACCGGCGTCGTGAAGTTTGAAGACAAAGGCCGCAAAGGCCGCTTCATTAGTGTGTTTCCTCCCGTTCCGGCAGAAGCTTAGTGCTTATTAGTTTGCAGTCTAAAAGATGTTCATAGACCGCGCGAAAATTTACGTGCGAGGCGGTGACGGCG
>JABFSD010000207.1 GCA_013140935.1 Acidobacteriota bacterium | reverse complement strand
GTCCAGCCCGAACGCGCGCACGGCGTTGATGCCGGCCATTGCCAACAGCAGTCCGAACAACGCGCCGCCGCTCGCCAGCAACAACGATTCCGTCAGCAGTTGCCGCACGATCTGCCAGCGACTTGCGCCCAGAGCCAACCGCACAGCGATTTCTTTTTGCCGCGCCGCCGCCCGCACTAATTGCAGATTGGCGATGTTCGTCCACGCAATCAACAGCACGAACAACGCCGCGCCGAATAACAACGGCAGCGCCCTATTCGCGCTGCCGAATAAATGTTCGCGGAAAGGGATAACCTGAACGTCCCAGCCTTGGTTCGTTTCAGGAAACTGCAATGACTGCCGCGCCGCAATCGCGCTGATTTCGGCTTGCGCCTGCGCGATGGTGACGCCCGGCTTCAGCCGCGCAATCGTACGGTCGTTGTGCGAGCCGCCGCGCCCGGAACTGCGTTCGTACAGATAGGTATCAAACAAGTCTACGCGCACGGGGAAGTTCATTTCCGCAGGCATCACCCCCACAATCGTCAACGGATATTGCGTAGCACTTGATACGATGATTTCGCGTCCGATCACGGCTGGATCACCGCCGAACCGTCGTTGCCAGAGGCCATAACTGATAATCGCCACACGGCTGCCTTCTTTACCTTCTTGCGACGTGAAATCGCGTCCAAGCAAGGGCGTGATGCCAAGCGTGCGAAAAAAATTCGTGGTGACAAAAATGCTCTCGACTCGCTCCGGTTTATTGCCGCCGTAAAGATTCACCGGGTTCGTCCCCCACGAAGCGATTTGCTCAAAGCTCTGCGCCTGTTCCTGATAATCGAGAATGTCTTCCGGGTTCAGAAAGGTCGGACTGCCGCCGAGCGATGGATTGAGGTTGGCGAGCCACACGAGGCGATCTGCATTTTGGTACGGCAACGGTTGCACCAGCACCGTCATCATCACACTGTAAACTACCGCGACCGCGCCGATCCCCAACGCCAGCGTGAGAATTGCAACGAATGAAAAGCCCGGATTCTTGCGCAGCATCCGCACGCCGAATCGCAAGTCTTGCAGCAATCCTTCAAGCGCAGCCCAGCCCCACATCGCGCGCGTGACTTCTTTGACCAAACCCACATTGCCGAATTCGCGCTGCGCATTGAGCCGCGCTTCGTCGGGTGATTCGCCGCGCTCGATGCGGTCGCGGATGGCTTCGTCGAGATGGTTGCGGATTTCGGCGTCGAGTTCTGCTTCGCGCTGTTGCCGTCTAAAGAATTTCATGCTTCGCTCTCCTGACCGTTCGTGCGCCTGAGCGCAAATCTTTCTTTACTCATCTCGAATTGCGCAGGTAAGTTTGCTACGCTGTGCCTGCCCGCAAACCAAAGGAGTTTTTTATGAATACCGCAGAAGCCCAGTTCGACCACAGCATTGATCTCACTGAGTTCAAGTTGCGCTGCCTCGAAGTGCTGGAACATCTGGCCGCTCCTGGCCTCATCGTCACCAAAGAAGGCCGCCCACTGGTGCGCATCACACCTGTCGCCGCCGTCAACAACGAGCCCTTCATCGGTTCAATGAAAGGCCAGATCGCCATCCACGGCGATGTGCTCTCAACTGGAATTGATTGGGATGCTCAATCTTGATACGCATATTTTGATTTTCCTGCTCGACGGCACGCTCAATCCGCGTGAGCATCAATTGGTAGCGCAACAACCGCTGGCTATCTCTGACATCGTCCTGTGGGAGTTAGCCAAACTCATTCAGCTAGGGCGCATCACGCTTGACCTGAGCAGTCCGGCTTTTCAAACCTGCCTGCAACAATTGACCGTCATTCCCATCAGCCCGGACATCGCGCGCACCAGCACACAATTGGATTTCCGCTCTGACCCGGCGGATGAATTGATCGCCGCTACCAGCATCGTCACCGGCATTCCTTTGCTGACGCGCGACCATAAAATTCTCGGCTCTCAGCTTGTGCCATTCGCCTGACTTCACTCATTGCGCAATGCGACCAGCGGATCCACTTGCGTCGCGCGCCGCGCTGGCAAATAACAAGCCACCAGTGCAACGCCGGTGAGCAACAAGGTGATGGCGACAAACGTAGCCGGGTCAGTCGGCGTAGTCTGAAAAAGCAAACTCGCTAACGAACGGGTCAGCGCCAGACTCGCCGCTACGCCCAGCACGACGCCGATCAGCGCCAGCGCCATCCCTTGCCGGATGACGTGTTTGAGCACGTCGCGCGGCTGCGCGCCCAACGCCATACGAATGCCGATCTCGTGCGTGCGACGGCTGACCGAATATGCCAGCACGCCGTAAACGCCGACCGCCGCGAGCAGCAAGGCCACTGCGCCAAAGAGTCCGAATAACCACATCTGAAAACGGCGCGGCGCAACGGCTTCGGCCAGCCGCTCTTCCATCAGCTTCACGTCGCTGATCTTCGGGTTGCCTCCAAGTTCGTTGAGTTGCTGGCGGATGGCGGCAACCACGGCCTGGGCTTCGCCTGCTGTTCGCACCGCCAGGAAGTTGAATGACGCAGGGTGATCCGACTGCGCCGTGGGCGTGTAGGCTTCCGGCAACACTTCGGATTCCAACCCGAAACGCTTCACGTCGCATACGACGCCGACAATCGTGTTCTGCCACAGCCGTTGGCCGAGCGGGTCTTCGCCGGGAAAGTAACGCCGTGCAAATGTTTCGTTGATGATCACGACGCGCGGCGCTTTGTCGTTGTCCTGTTCGGTGAAGCCGCGTCCGGCGCGCAAGGGCGTACCCATGACACGAAAGTAATCCGCGCTCACTTCGCTGCAATCAATCTGCGGTCGTTGATTGGGGGGAAGAGGTGGGCGGCCTTCGATTTCCAACAAACGCTTACACACTGCCGCAGAGATCATCGGAAGCCCTACGAAAGTACTCGCCGCCGCCTTGACGCCGGGGATGGTTTTGACGTGCGTGAGCATCTGTTGCTGAAAAGCAATGAATTGCGGCGAGTTGTCAGGGTATTGCTCTCTGTCAATGCTTACCTCCATCGTCAACAAGTTCTTCGCGTCAAAGCCCGGCTCGACGGCGAATACGCGCAGGTAACTCGTAATCAGCAAGCCCGCGCCTGAGAGTACGACCAGCGTGAGGGCGACTTCGACGACGACCAGCACGGGCGATACGCGCCCCAGCCCACGTGCAGCGGCCTTGCGCGCGCCGTCTTTCAGCGCCTCGTTGAGATCAATTTTTGATGATTGCCACGCGGGAATGAGACCGGCGACGAGACCGGTCAGCAACGTAGCGAAAAAGCTGAAGCCGAGTACTGTGCCGTCAACGCTGCTTTCTCTGATTTGATGCAAGTCGTCAGGGGCGAACGCGACCAGCGCCTTGACGCCCCACATCGCCAACGCCAAACCCACCGCGCCGCCGAGCAACGATAGCAAGAGACTTTCGGTCAGCATCTGCCTG
>JABFSD010000648.1 GCA_013140935.1 Acidobacteriota bacterium | reverse complement strand
TCGCCGCGCCCGACACCAATCGCCCCGTCGCCCCGTCGCCCCGTCGCCCCGTCTCTCTGTCTCTCTGTCTTATCGTCTCTCTGTCTCTCTGTCTTGCCGCGCTCGGCCAATCAGGCCGCAGCCCCGCGTCAGGCCGCCGCACCACGCCGTTGCCCGTCATCGCCCAGCGCGTAGACGATCCGACCAAACCGAAACATTTGCTGGTCAACCCCGACGACAAGGCCGAAGTCGAAAAGATCATCAGCAAGTTCGAGTTTGAATTGTATGACGCGGGTGTATTGCAAAAGATTCAGTCGTTCGCGCCCGATCCTTCGCCCGCGCGCTTCGTCGTGTTGATGGATAACTCATCCACCTTGCAAACTGACGTGAAAAAACTGTCGCTCGTGCCTGCCGCGTTCGCGCCGGAAATTTACGAAGGCGACAAGGTGATGGTGATCGGTTATGACAAAAAACCCGAAGTCATCACCGAGTGGACGGACGTGCCGAAGGATTTGGAAAGCACGCAGGAACTGTTGCGCAAGACCGATACGCCCGCACTTTTCGATGCGCTCAACGTAGTGATGGAAGACGTGTTTCGCCCGCTGGTGCAATATACCAAGCGCGTCGTCGTCATCGTCGCCGACGGTTTGGATCGCAACAGCGCGATCAAGTTCGAACAGATTTTGGCGACGTTGCAAAATGAAAACGTGACGGTTTACGCGATTCAGGTGCGAGACCGCACGCGCGGTGCGATGCGCGCGAACGCGCCCAAGCCCGCTGAAGCTCTGGAACGATTGACCGAAGGCACGGGCGGCAGAGTCTATCGCATTGACGGCGACATCAAAGCGGCGATCAAAGAGATTTGCGACGAAGTCCGCAACGACCGCTATCAACTCACTTATTTCCCCGAAGGCATCAATCCGATCAACAAACGCTTGTTGCTCGTTTCGTCTTCTGACCGGACGATTCAGATGAGGTATAAGGCGTTTCATCCGCCCAAACCCCAATAAAGACCGCAATAGCTCGAAAGGACTCATCAACTTTATGTGGACGCAGCAAAGACGCACGCCCGTCGCGCGCAGAGAACCCGTTTATGACGCCGTCATCATTGGCTCAGGTGCAGCCGGAGGAACCGCTGCCTGGGTACTCGCCAACGCAGGCTTGCGCGTAGCGATGCTCGACGCCGGGCCGTTGCGCAAATACGACGACTTTCCTTATCACGCGCAGTTTCCTTACACCGACCCTTATCGCGGCTTTCAACCGTTAGACCCCGCGTTGCCGCGCCGCGAGTCACTCGATAAGGCCGACGAGTTCGCCGCGAAATACACCATCAAAGGCAGCACGCCGGATGAGCCTTATACCGCGCCGAAAGAGACGCCTTATGAATGGTTCCGCGCGCGCAACGTCGGCGGACGTACGATGTATTGGGGACGCTTTTGCAATCGCTTTAACGAAGCCGATTTCAAGATGCGCAGCAAAGACGGCGCAGGGCTGGACTGGCCGATTGAATACAAAGACGTAGCGCCCTATTACGACAAAGCAGAGTTATTCATGGGCGTATGCGGTCAGGCCGAAAATCATCCTGACCTGCCCGACGGAAAATACCTTCCACCAGTTGCACTCAAATGCCCTGACGTAGAAATCAATAAAGCCGCGACCAAGCTGGGCATTCGCGCCATTCGCGCCCGCCGTGCGCATCTGACGCAAACTTATCAATCGCCTTCGGGTCAGTTCGCCGCTTGCCACTATTGCGGTGAATGTCAGGACGGATGCGAAACCGATTCGTTTTATAACTCGGCGCAACGGCAAGTCGTACCGCTGCTGAAAAAGTTTCCGCGCACCTTCACGCTGATTCCCAACGCGATGGCGCACAAGATCAACGTGAACGACAAAGGCGTGGCGAGCAGCGTTGGTTACATTGAGCGCACCACCGGCAAAACGCTTGAAGTCAAAGGCCGCATCGTATTCGCCGCGTGCGGCACACTTGAGACGACGCGGTTGTTGCTCAATTCAGGCATCGCCAATTCAAGCGGCATGATCGGTAAAAATTTCGTCGAACACATTGACGCGACGGGCGAAGGTTTTCTGCCCCAGCTTTTCAACAAAGAGCGCGAAGCGGGCGACGGCATCGGCGGTTCGCACGTCATTGTTCCGTGGTTCGGTTACTTTCGTGAAAACGAAAAGCGCGACTTCCTGCGCGGCTTTCAGATCGAACCTTCGGTACGCAATCCCATGACGCCGCTCAAGCGTCCGCGCACGGTGGCGGGCTTCGGTGAAAAGTTCAAAGCCGAAGTGCGCAAGTGGCAAGGCTCGCGCGTGCGGCTGGCGATTCACGGCGAGATGCTGGCTTCGCCCAACAAGTTCGTCACGCTCGACCCGAACGTGAAAGACAAATGGGGACAGCCCGTACTCAAAATCAATTATCCGTTCGAAGCCAACGATCTGGCGATGTTCAAATACGTGCGCAAAACCTTTGAAGAACTGTTCGGCACGATGGGCGCAGTTCAAGTGAAACTGCCCGACGCGCCCGACGTAGCCGGTCACTCGATTCACGAAATGGGTACGGTGTTTATGGGCAGCGACGCGAAGACTTCAGTGCTAAACGGATTCAATCAATCGTGGGACGTGAAGAATTTATTTGTCACTGATGCGGCGGCCTTCGCTTCAGGTACGCATAAAAATCCGACGCTGACGATTGCGGCGTTGAGTTGGCGCGCGGCGGAATACACGCTGGCTGAAATGAAAAAAGGCAATTTATAGCTTCCCTCTAAATCAATTCGTCCACGAAGTCGCACGAAGAAAACACGAAGATGCTTGCCGTGTTTGCGGTTTCCCCTTCGTGTCTTCCTTCGTGAAACTTCGTGGACGATCTTCTCTACCTTTTCCGAAATTACCGAATGAGTTTTAGCGACCCAACCACCATCGAACGAATCCTGACCGAATGCCGCACGATTGCCGTCGTCGGCTTGTCCTCCAATCCGATTCGCCCCAGCTACGGCGTGTCGAAATACATGCAAGACCACGGCTACCACATCTTGCCCGTCAACCCCAACGAAACCGAAGTGCTGGGCGAACGCGCTTACGCCGACCTGCAAACGCTGCCCGTCCAACCTGACCTCGTAAACATCTTCCGCCGTTCAGAAGACGCCGGAGCCATCGTGGACGAAGCCATCGCGCTGAACGTCAAAGCCGTCTGGTTGCAGGAAGGCGTAATTGACGAAGCCGCCGCCGAGCGTGCCGCTGACGCAGACTTGCTGGTGGTGATGGATCGCTGTTTGCTCAAAGAGCATTTGCGAATAAATCGTTAAACTAAAGCGATCAGGCTTGGGCTTCGCGTTCGGCGAAGCGGCGGGTTTCTTCTTCGACTATGCTGGCAGGGGTCGCAGCGTCGCGTTCGAGTTCGTTCGTCGGAATGACGACGCTCGGCGGCGCAGC
>JABFSD010001003.1 GCA_013140935.1 Acidobacteriota bacterium | reverse complement strand
CAGTCTCGGCGACGCGAATAATGGGAGGCAAGGCGCATCTTTTCTTCCATCGTTCGCGTCGCCGAGACTGCACGCCGGAGGCGGTGCGTACCCAGGTGGCTGAAACACTGAGAAGATAATGCAAAAAAATGACGAGTTGACTCAGCGGATTCTGCGCTTCAATCGAGGCCGCCATCCGCAGTTGCTGCGGTTGAAATACGACAAGATGCGCATGAATGCGTTTATCTTTTTGCGCGGCACGTGCCATTTGTTCTTTGCAGACTGGCCGCAGAAATCTATCTTGAACGAAGCGCCGCGCGTCTGGATTTGCGGCGACTTGCATCTCGAAAATTTCGGTTCTTACAAAGGCGACAACCGGCTCGTTTATTTCGACATGAACGATTTCGACGAAGCGGCGCTCGCGCCCTGCACGTGGGACTTGGCGCGTTTGATGATCAGCACGCTCGTAGGCGCAGAAAGTTTGGGGTTCAAAGAATCAACGGCGCTGGCCTTGTGTGAACATTACCTTGAGGCTTATGTCAAAGCGTTGGCGACGGGGCGTTCGCGTTACGTTGAACAAGAAACGGCGCGCGGTCTGGTCAGAGACTTGCTGGTGCGCCTGAGCGCGCGCAACCGCAAAGATTTTTTGAACGAGCGCACCAAAGTCGTCGCGGGCCGTCGCGTGTTTCGCACTGATCATCCGCGCTTGCTGGCAGCGGGCGCGCTCGAACGCGACCACGTGAAAGACTTGTTCAAAGCGTGGGCCGCCCGGCAACCCGAACCGGCCTTTTATAAATTGCACGACATCGTGCGTCGCATTGCGGGTACGGGCAGTTTGGGGGTCGAACGATTTATTTTGTTGGTCGGAGGCAAAGGCGGGCCGAATAACAATTACCTGCTCGATTTGAAAGAGGAGCGTCCATCGGCGTTGCAACCCTTGCTCACGCAACTGAAATTGCCGCAACCGCGGTGGGCCAATCAGGCGGCGCGGGTGGCCGAGTGTGAACAACGTGTGCAAAGCACACCGCCCGCATTGCTCGCCGCGATCAACTATCACGGCAAGTCTTACATCCTGCGCGAACTGCAACCGACGCTCGATCGTGTGAGTCTGATTAGTTGCAAAGGCAACCTCGCGCAATTGCAACCGGTGCTTGAAACGATGGGCGAAACGACGGCCTGGGCGCAATTGCGCAGCGGCGGACGGCAAGGTTCCGCCATCGCCGATGAATTGATGGCTTTTGCCCAGAAGCCCAAGTGGCAACGCGCGCTGTTGCAATACGTGAAAAGTTACAGCCAGCGCGTGAATGAAGATTACGCACAATACTGTCAGGCTTACGACGCGGGAGCTTTCAAAGCGGCGCGCTGAACTCGCGCCGCATAACATCAATTCGAAACGTTGAAAGGGAAGTTATGAAACGTAATTGGATGATGATCGTGCTTGGTTTGCTGTGCGCCACGACGGCGCAAGCGCAGTGGCGCAACGGCGAAGTCACCGTGCGCACCAACGGCAATGTGTTCGAGTCAGGCGACAAAGTGAAAGTCGAATTGCTGGCGCTCGAAAAAATTGACGAACCATTTTATGCGCAGGTAATTTATGCCTACACCGAAACGGTCGAGGAGAAGGAAACCGACGACAAAGGCGAGACGAAAACGACTTACAAACAAGTCGAACGTCAGCGCAAGCGCGACGCCAGCCCGGTGATCGAGTTGTTAGACAAGTATCAATCTTTCGTCCTCGATGACCGCTTTCATTTCGGTGACGTAACACCGGCGGGCGGTTATGAAATTCGGGTTTGTATTTTCAACCCGTATACGAAGGTATTGATGACGGTCTTGCGCACTTGCATCAAACACAGCAATCCTGAAGCTGCGCAGGTGAGCCAAGCCGGATGCGACACTTATTTGCGCAGCTTCAAGCGATATAACAACAGCAAGTTTCTGACCTTCGACGGCTGGTTTCGGCAAAGCAGCAATTACGTCGCCGTGCTGATGCAAGGCGGACGCGTCGTCACCCATTTGCGCGTCGGCGCGTATACGAGCGGCAGCGACGAACTTAATCTTTCAGGACAGGAACTCGAAGGTCTTACCGGCAAAACCTTTGACGTATTGATTCACGATTTTCAGCGCGGCATTTCGTCTACGTTAAGCCGCGTCACGTTGCCGGTCGGCAATTAGCGGGACGTACCGCAACCTTTCCGGGTTGTGATCGTCTCACACAGGCGAGCTTAACCAGCTCACCGCACCTCCCACATTTTGCTCTTTGCAGTTCGACCCACTCGCATCCCCCGAAACCTGACTGGTCTGGCGGCTTTTCTATAAAACCGCTGAACAGTTACCACCCACAGGCTCTCTTGAAGCGAGGATTTATGATACACGCCCCTTATGAATCACCCTTTACCGTTACATCTCGTAGAGACTTTCTCACCCGCGCCGCCAATGGCTTTGGCGCATTCGCACTTGCGTCAATGTTGGCCGATGAAGTATCGGCAACTCCGCACTTAGACAATTCGCTCGCGCCCCAAGCGCCACATTTCACGCCGAAAGCCAAAGCCGTGATTCTGCTTTTCATGGTCGGCGGGCCGAGCCAGATGGAAACCTTGGACCCGAAACCTGTGCTTAACCAGATGCACGGACAACAAATGCCGCCTTCGTTTGGTGAAGTGAAAAGCCAGTTCGTCAAAGCGGGCACGCCGTTGCTGGGTTCAGCGTGGACGTTCAAAAAGCACGGACAATCAGGGTTAGACATCAGCGAGTTATATCCGCATCTGGCGACGTGCGCCGATGATTTAGCGGTGATTCGTTCGTGTTATTCCGAGAGCTTCGTGCATGCGCCCGCGATGTATGAATGGACTTCGGGCCGCGTGTTGCCCGCGCATCCCAGCTTGGGCAGTTGGGTGACTTACGGCTTGGGCAGTGAGACGAAAAACCTGCCTGCCTATTGCGTGATGACGCAACCGCAGGGCTTGCCCGAAGGCGGCGCGCCGATGTGGGGAGCAGGTTATTTGCCTGCGGTTTATCAAGGCACGCAGTTGCGCAACGGCGCGACACCGATTTTGCATCTGGCTCCAACCAACGGAGCCAACCGCGCGCAGCAAGGCAACATGCTCAAGTTCATGCGCCGGATGAACGAAGCGCGGCTGCGTCCTGATGACAACGAACTGCAAGCGCGCATCGAGGCTTATGAACTCGCCTTTCGCATGCAACAGCACGCGCCCGAAGCCGTAGACCTCACGAAAGAAACCGCCGCCACCAAACGCCTTTACGGCGTGGATGAAAAAGACACGCAGGAATTCGGTACGCGCTGTTTGCTGGCGCGACGATTGGTCGAGCGTGGCGTGCGTTTCGTGACATTGTTCTCAGGCGGCGGGCCGGTGAGTTCGCAATGGGACGCGCACGACGACATCAAAGGCAATCACGAACAGATGTGTCGCTGGACTGA
>JABFSD010000293.1 GCA_013140935.1 Acidobacteriota bacterium | reverse complement strand
GCGGCGATTCGTTCACGAAGATCACATTCCTAAGGAGTCCGCGCCAACGGCGTCACCCGATCAATGCTGTTTTTCACATCCGTATTGCTGCGCCCACTCGCCTCGAACGCGCGATTGTAAGCATCCAGCGCCTGCGCGTACTTGCGCTGATTCTCGAACACATAGCCCAAATAATAGAGCGTATTGAAATCGCCCGGCTGCAAGCGATCGGCGTTGGCGAGCATTTCGGCGGCGCGCGGCCAGGCTTTGCTTTGCGCGTGCGCGAAACCCGTCGCGAAAAACAGCGACGCTGTCGGTTTCGTCGAAGCAGAGATTGCGCGTTCGAGCGTCATCTCGGCGTTGGTGTATTTCTTCGCCGCCAAAAACGCGCGGCCTTGCAATTCGAGCGAAGCGGCATCTTCGCGCAAAGCGCGCAAGTCTGTGGCGTGTTGCACGGCTTCCTCATTAAGCGTTTGTGCTTTCCGTTCATCGGTGAGCGAAGCGGCCTGACGTAAAAGGCTTTCCGCTAACAAGCCAAGCATTTCGAGATTTTTGGGTTGGGCTGTAACGCCGGAACGCAAGGTCGTGATGGCCTCAGTGAAACGTCCGGCGCGGAACTGTTGCGTGCCGAGGTAATACCACGTGTCGCCGTCGTTGGGGTCGAGCTTGGTGGCTTGGCGAAAGGCCACGTCAGAATCTGCCGCGCGATTGAGTTGCGCGTAACAAACGCCGAGCAGGTAATAATTCACCGCCGCGCTTTTGTCTTTGGCTGACAAGCGCGTGAGCGTCTCGAAACGCGGAGCCGCGCGGTCATAACGTAGCAGCGCGATTTCGGCGCGTCCCAAAGCCTGCAAAATGTCGGTGTCGGTTTTGCCTTCTTTTTGCTTGAGCGCAAGGGCTTTCTCCAGCGGCGAAACGCAGGGCGCGTAATCTTTCAATTGGTAATAAGCCAGTCCGATGAACTTCCAACTATCGGAATGATCGGGAAATTCCGCGACGACTTGCTCAAACTCAGTGATCGCCGGGCGGTATTGGCCCTGTTTGTAAAGCGACACCGCTTTTTCCCAATCGGCCAGTGCAACCTGACGACACATCACGCAAAGCGCGAATAGAGCGATTAAGTGAAACTTCTTCATAACGCTAAACTCCTGCGGAAATCATACCTGTCAGCTTAGGGAGCCAAAAGCGCGGGGACGGGGTAAGAACGGTTCAGCACGAAATTCATTGCGGCCAATAAGAACGGCCTCGCCTCAAGAATGTCTGAGGCGAGGCCGAATCAGGAGGTCTTCAAAACAATCAAAAAAAACAATCAAGCTATCAGCGTTAAACTTTTTCTTCACCGGCTTGTTTGCCTAACTTGCGGCGCGCAGCCAGCGTTCCCAGTCCCAAGCCCAGCAACAGCAACGTGCCCGGTTCAGGCACCTGACTCGGTTGGTTCGGATTCTGTACGGTGGGCGAAGGGCTGGGTTGAATCAAAACTGTTTTGCTCGCGGCCACGGGCGCGTCGGCTCCGCCGCGACAAAGCACGGCACATAAAATGCCAGCGGCAAGCAGCGGCGGCAAAATGTACCAGTTGCGCGAAACTTTAGAGCGTGCGAGCGGCACGGCTTCGACGCAGTTTTCGTTGCAAACGATGTTGGGGCCATTCTTGACGATGCGCCCATCAGCAAGCCGCACGAACTCAGGGGCGTTGACCGCTTCGCGCGAATCTTTGCCTGATCGGTCGGTCGGCACTTTGCCGGTCGTCAGCGCTACATCCGGCGCATCGCCAGGGCCGTTGTGCGTTACCACCGGCACGCGCGAGAACGAAGCGCCTACGCCCGGATTGAGTTGTTGATAAGTAATCGGATCAGCCAGCGCCGTTCGTCCAACGAGCGCGGTGAGGAGTATACAAGTGAATACGCGGCGAACCATTTTTCAACCTCTGGTGTGTGACGAACTCCCACTGTCGCTAGGACAGTTTCGGTTGCTTCGTCCTTTGGGGGGCATCCCTAAAATTCTTTCGTCTAATACTTGTGGGAGATGTCGCGGCGGATTATAGGCACAAGCCTACGTCTGGGCAATCGTGAATATGTTCTATCTCAACATAAACTTGCAGCAAATCTTGTCACTGGTCTTCTCTGACCCCGCCTTCAGCCCCAGTGATCAGGATTTCAGGTGTAATTCCACACGCTTTTGCATATTCATGTGACACCTTCTCGACAAAAAAATTAATGTGCGCGGCCTCAACTAAATTTACCGTCGAGCCGCCGAAACCTCCGCCCGTCATACGCGCGCCATAAACGCCCGGCTGGCGCAATGCGAGTTTGACCAGCACATCCAACTCCTGACAACTGACTTCATAATCATGCCGCAGGCTTTCATGCGAGGCCGTCATCAGCTTGCCGAAAAACGCGAGGTCGCCGCGTTTGAGTGCGTCTACAGCATAGGCGACGCGGGTGTTTTCCGTAATGACGTGATTGCAACGGCGGCGAATGGCGTCAGGTAAGATTTGTGCGATTTGATCGAACTCTTCGATAGCTACGTCACGCAACGACTGAATGCCCGGCAGATGTTGCGCCAGTCGCCTGACGCCTTCAGCGCATTCGGCGCGGCGCGTGTTGTATTCGCCACTCGCCAACGCATGCCGTACCCCGGAATTACAAATCACGATGCGCGCCTCGCCGAGTTGCAACGGTACGTTTTCGCAACCCAACGAACGACAATCAATCAACAGCGCGTGATCGGCCTGGCCCAAACACGCGATGTATTGATCCATGATGCCGCATTGCGTACCGGCAAATTCGTGTTCGGCTTTTTGCAGCGCCAGCGCGACGTTCAACAAACTGCCGGATTGCTCTGAGACTGACAGCAACGCAAAACCCACGGCGGCTTCCAACGCCGCTGACGAACTCAAGCCAGCGCCTAGCGGAACATCGCTCGTGATAAACAAGTCGGCTCCGCCCAACGTGAACCAGTCGTTGTCTAAACAAGCCGCAACGCCGCGTACGTAATTGACCCACGCGCCCGAAGGCTTGCCCTCCAATGGTTGCAAGTCGGCGCTCAATTCAAACTCGGCGGCTTCATTCATCTCCTGCGAGAAAACGCGGATGCGCCGATCAGCGCGCGGCGCAGCGGCGACATGGGTGCGCCGTTCAATCGCCATCGGCAGCACGAAGCCTTCGTTATAATCGGTGTGTTCGCCAATCAAATTGACGCGCCCCGGCGCTGAGAAAAGGCGCGGGGCGCGTCCGTAGCGTTGCTGGAATTGGAGGCGAAGCGTTTCAAGGGATGCCATGCGCGAGTGATCTTACTTGATAGGCGGCTCGATTTTCACGTTGCCGTTGTCATCGTACCAGGTCATCACGCCTTTCGAGGAAAAGCTGCCGAAGTTGCTGAGGAACTCTGACTTGCGCGGCAGACCGTCTTTCAAGCTGACCCAGTCCTTGTTGTTGCTCGTAC
>JABFSD010000670.1 GCA_013140935.1 Acidobacteriota bacterium | reverse complement strand
CATCATCTTTTGGAGAAGCAAACCCAATGTCGCAAAAATTCAAAAAGGTCGGACTGGCTTATTCCGGCGGACTCGATACTTCGATCATCATCCCGTGGCTCAAGGAAAATTACGGCTGCGAAGTCGTCGCCATCGCCGGTGACGTAGGCCAGGCCGAAGAACTCGACGGCCTCAACGAAAAAGCCCTCAAAACCGGCGCTATCGAAAGTTATGTCGAAGACCTGCGCCACGAATTCATCACCGAATACATTTGGCCCACGTTGCGCGCCGGTGCCGTTTACGAACACAAATACCTGCTCGGCACTTCGTTCGCGCGGCCAGTGATCGCCAAGAAACAAGTCGAAATCGCCAAACAAACCGGCTGCGACGCGCTCTCACACGGATGCACCGGCAAGGGCAACGATCAGGTACGTTTTGAACTCACGTTCAAAGCCCTCGCGCCCGAATTGCCCGTGATTGCGCCGTGGCGCGAGTGGGACATCGTCTCGCGCGAAGACGCGAGTGATTACGCCCACGAACGCCAGATTCCGATCACCGCCAGCCGCGAAAAAATCTATTCGCACGACCGCAACATCTGGCACCTATCGCACGAAGGCGGCATCCTCGAAGACCCCGCCAACGAACCCGATGAAGCCATGTTCGAACTTTCGGTCTCGCCCGAAGCCGCGCCCGACACGGCGGAATATGTCGAAATCGGTTTTGAAAGTGGCACACCCATTTCGGTCAACGGCGAACATCTCGACCCGATTCCGCTGCTCGAACGCTTGAACGAAATCGGCGGTCGCCACGGCGTAGGCCGCATTGACCTCGTCGAAAACCGACTCGTAGGTATGAAATCGCGCGGCGTTTATGAAACGCCCGGCGGTACGCAATTGCTCATCGCCTTGCGCGAACTCGAATCGCTTTGCCTCGACCGCGAATCGGCGCATTACAAAGAAATCGTCGCGCACAAATACGCCGAGATGGTTTATTTCGGCCAATGGTTCACGCCGCTGCGCGAAGCGATGGACGCCTTTGTGAATACGCTGATGAAACCGGTGAGCGGTACGTGCAAGCTGAAACTTTATAAAGGCAACATCCTCGTCGCCGGACGCACTTCGCCCAACACCTTGTATCGCCCCGATCTGGCTTCGTTCACGATGGGAGCGAGTTACGATCAAAAAGACGCGGCGGGCTTCATTAATATCTTCGGGTTGCCGATGCGCGTGCAGGCGTTGGCGCAGAAGAAGTAGTTTTATGGCTAGAAAATCGAACTTAGTTGCTGAACAGCGCAAATATGGCGTCATTGATGTGAAGGCTGCCAAACAAGTCTGTGATGTTTGGTTGCAACGCGCTGAGTTACAAAACGCGGTGAACTATGGACTGCCAGAAGTGGATGACCGCTACCACTTCTGGCGCGTTCCGTTGGTTAATCGCGCGAACCAGGAAGCTGTCGGCGAGATCGTCATTGATGCGTACACTTCGTTAATTCTGGAAAACAAATCCACTGCGCCGGATTTGCTGGAAGCCCGACTGCTCGGTCGCAATGGCCAGAAGAACGGACACCTAAATGGTCGCGCAACGCGCAACAACAACGACACGATTCATCTTTCGACTTTGCGTAACACCATTGTGCAGGGCGATAGCGAAGAAGCCTTGCAAGATTTGCCCGCAGGTAGTGTGGATTTAATTTTCACGTCGCCGCCTTATTACAATGCGCGGCCTGAATACACTGATTACCTGACGTATGAAGAGTACCTGCTTAAGATTCGCAAAGTGATTCAGCAAGCGCATCGCGTGCTAGCCGAAGGGCGTTTCTTCGTAATGAACGTTTCGCCCGTCTTGATTCGCCGCGCCAGCCGTAGCGAATCGTCCAAACGTATTGCAGTACCTTTTGACATGCATCGGCTGTTTGTCGAAGAAGGCTACGATTTTATTGATGACATCTTATGGGAAAAGCCCGAAGGCGCAGGCTGGGCAGTGGGACGCGGCAGGCGCTTTGCCGCTGACCGCAACCCGTTACAGTACAAAGCGGTCTCAGTGACAGAAAACATTCTTGTTTATCGCAAGCACACCGATAAGCTGATTGACTGGAACATTCGTGCACACCCCAATCAGTCGCTGGTTAAAGCGTCGCGCATTGGTGACGATTACGAACGCACGAACATCTGGCGTATTACGCCCGCGCACGACCAGCGGCATCCCGCCATTTTTCCGGTTGAACTAGCCAAAAAGGTCATCAGCTACTATTCATTCAAAGAAGATGTCGTACTTGATCCGTTTGCCGGCATCGGCACGACCGGAAAAGCCGCGACCTTGCTGGGGCGACGCTTTGTGTTGATCGAACAAAACCCTGATTACGTCAACGTCATTCGCAGCGAAGCAGAAACCTGGCTGGGCGAAGAAGCCCGACAAATTTTGACCATCAATTGTGCTTCCGTCGAAGCCTCAGACAGACTTTTCTAGCTTATGTCCAAATCCCAAACCGCTATCACTAACTTGAGCGAATTGATGTCGCCCGCAGCCTTGCGGCTGCTCTCAGCCAGCGGCGTTGATCTGGTCAAACAGATTGGTATGGATGTCATACGCGGCGTTGTGTTGGATGTAATGACCGGCAAGAATTTGCGCGACTCAACTGAAGTTTTAACGCGGCGGCGCATCGCCGCCCTGAACCTCGCCACGGTTAATCTGTTCTTGCAAGGCGTAGCGCATTCAAGTGATTTCATTGAACAATTGCCACACTTGGCGACAGACATTCTTGCGCGTCCGCGTTTGACCAAAGCGGAAAAATGGCTGGCGCAATGGACGCTTGGCCTCACTGACAAAGGCGTACAGAACATCTTACGGGATGACGCCGGAGCGTTGGCAAACTATCGTGACCGCTATATCGAAACCTGCCGCGAAGTCATTGAGCGGCACGAGCAAGAAAAGAATCAACTGAGCGGTGAGTTGAAGTTGACCTCCGGCGTTAAAGCTGAAATCAATTGGCTGTTGTTGACTTATTTGCTCAATACCATTGGCGCGCAAACGCTGGCGATTCGAGGCGCAGAAAAATCAGCTTACGGCAAACTGTTTGAGAAGCTCATTCTCGGCTCGTTGCTGCACATCCTCGGCTTTGAATACGTTACGCCGCCGCCCATCAAAACCAACCGCGTCTTCTGGCTTTCATCAAGAGAGGAACGACGTGAGAGCGATGCGACTTTATTGTATGAGGCAGGCAAAGGCGTGCGTTTTGACATCGGTTTTATTGGTCGCGGCAATCCAGAAATTTCGCTCGACAAAGTGACGCGCTTCGAGCGTGAAATCTCGTTAGGTCGCTCTCGCTGGTTTCTCGCTACTATCATTCTTGTTGATCGCATCGGCGCAAACAGTCGCATCGAACGCCTCGCACAAGGTGTCGAAGGCACGATCATTCAAATGAGCGCAGGTTATTGGCCGCAACA
>JABFSD010001064.1 GCA_013140935.1 Acidobacteriota bacterium | reverse complement strand
AAGGTTTCGTTCACCACATCATAGAGGCATCACCAGTAACGCGGAAAGCCAACTCTTCAAAATTCAGCTAAACTGCTGAAACATTGGGAGTTGTCAGAATTCACCGTTAGTTTGGTGGGACACACTCATTCATAACCAGTCGAGGCGGTGGTATATCATCAGCCCATGTCACTCGACCCAAACGCAGAGCGCCAACTCATCGAAATGTATGAAGCCCGCGAGGCGATTACGCGGCGTATCAACGCTGACGCCGTGCGGCCTAATGCGGATTTGGTATTGGAAATTGATCGTTTCTTGCAAGCCTCTGTCACCGAAATCGGCCAGCGCCTTAACGTAGACCGTTGCGATGTCATAACGCCTTCTGACGGAGGCGGCTTTCGCGTCAGCCACGAATATCATGGCGATCGCAGCTTGCCGCCGGGCTTGGGCTTGAACATTTTGCTTGCGGTGATTCCGCTCGAAACCATCAAAACGTATCTGCCGCAAGCCAGGCATTATGGGATCGTTGGTGAACTATTTGACCTTACCTGACGGCGACATCCTTGCCGAGCCGCATCCAGTCAGCGGTGCTGCTTTCGTCCATGCGAGTAAATGACATAGTTGCTCCTTATTCGTTCGGCTCTTTCACCGTCGCAGCCTTCACCCGCTCAAATGGAATCGTCCATGCAAAGTCTTTTCGCTTGAATTCGATCTCTTGCATCCATACGTAGCCGCCGACGTGTGTCAATCGTGCTGAACGAGGCGAAAGCGGGAACTCGAATTTCGGCGCATAAGTCGCTGGCACGTAATAAAACGCCTTGCTCGACAAGCCCGGCATCCGCGTGAATGCGCCTGACAAGGCGAGTTGCTTTTCATCCCACGCAATTTGTTTGAGTTCGTGAAAGCCTTGCAACACATGCATATCCGTACCGATCAGTTGCGGCTTGTCGGATAAACGCCGAATCGAAAGGATGCGCGACGAAGCAGGCGGCAACGTCAATTCCACCGAACCTTTCAGCACGCCGATAAACTTCTCTTCCCAAAATTCAAACACGGCGTAATCAGCCTTTTCATCCAAACCCAATTCAGACATTCGCACGCGGCGCGGTTCGCTGTGGTCTTCGTTGAAATTGAAGAGGCCGACTACGTCCCAACTGTCGGCGGCGTTCTTTGCCTTGATGTGCCAGATCGAAGGTACGTCGCGCTCGAATAAATCAAGGGGTTGCATCGGCGGATTTCCCGGCGGCAGGCATTGCTGCATCATCCGAATGCGCGAAGGCGGCAGATATTGCAGTTCATCGCTCCACGAAATGCTCGCGTTGGCGAGTGTCATCAGCGCGGCACGCACGCGGGCTTCTTCGACATCGGCGTGCATGCGCACGCTCATATCGCAGACTTCGCGCGTATGCACTCGTTCGCTCACCCAAAAGCTCGTCGCCAGGATGCGCGCGTTGTCGCGCAACACGCGAAACAATCCGGCTTGGCCTGCATCGGCGGTGTCGTCTCCGCCATACGAACCGTCACCCAACCCGGCGGCCAGCAGCGGCGGCCCTTGACAATAACGCACCCACGCATCGCCCGCGCCCGCGCGTACGGCTTGCATAGCGCGGCGCAACTCCGGCCAGCCGCGTGTGAGTTGGTTGTTGGACGGATAAAAAATTTCTTTGTTTTGTCCGCCGATGAAATCAATTTTGAAATAGCTGACGCCTTCGTCAACCAACCGCTTGAACGTCGCCGCCGTGTAATCAAACGCATCCTGCCGCGACATATCGAGTTGATAACAATTCGGGTTCGGCTTCCAGAACCAGCGCCAGTGCACTTTGGGCTGTCCGTCTTCACCTTTAAGCATCCAGTCGGGATGCTGTTGATAGAACTGACTCGAATCGGCGACGTCAGTCGGAGAAATCCAGAGGCCGAGTTTCAGACCGTATTTGTTTTTCAATTCGTTCGACAGCCACTTGAGGCCGTGCGGGAAACGTTCGTTGGGAATCCAGTCGCCGGTGACGTCGCCGCGTTGCCAGCCGTGGTCAACTTGCATGTATTCAAAACCGAGTGGCGCGAAATGTTTGGCAGCGACTACAGCATTCGCCAACACTTTCTCTTCGCTGACTTCCATGCGGTGGGCGTACCACGAACACCACAAACTGATCGGCCCCGTGCGCGCGGGTAGCGCCGCGCTTTTCGCCATCGCATCGCCATAAGCGTTGAGCAAAGCGTAAGCATCTTCGCCTGCCGACAAATAGACGCGATTGAGTTCGACGGTTTGTTGCGGCGCGATGACGCGATTGAGAAAACGCGATGTGACCGCGAGTTTCACTCCGCCCGCCCCGCGCACATAACTTGCCGACAGATCAGGATTGGCTTCGTCAGCGCGAATGTATCCCACCAATAACGCCGCGCGCGGAATGCGACTGGCGAAGGCAATGACGCCGACGCTGGTGTAATCGCGTTCGGCGAGTGTTCCCGCAAACGGCAATGCAGCGGTTTGCGCCAACTTGCCCGGATTCAGCACGGCGGCGGGCGCTTCGGTCATCGCGCCCAACTGCCACGCGCCTTGCAGCAATTGCGTCGTGCCTAATCGAATGTCATTGGTTGATTCGTTGACGAAGCGTCCGTTGAGGGTGATGACCGCACCGTTGTCGTAAAGCCGCACTTCACGTTCGTAACGCAAGCTGTTCGCACGCCAGACTTGGCGAAGCTCTTGCCCTTTGCCCAACGCATCGCTGAAAGCGCGTGTGAGGGATTCTATGAGTTGAAAGTTGAGCCGTGCGCCGTTGGCTTCGACGCTGAACGTAGCATTGTTGATCGTGGCTTGCGGCCAGGTGAGGTTGAGAGTAGGGCTGAGAGTGACGGCTGCGCGCGGATTGGTTAAGCGCAACGGCTGGTTTTGCGCGGCAACCTGACTGCTCATCAGAGTGACGACGAATAGGTGAAAAAGAGTTTTCATTTTCGTTTCGCTGTGGTTGGCGAACACCGTTTAGAGTACCGCCTTTAGGCGGAACTCTAAACGGTGCGCTGAACTTTGTTATTGCTTCGGAAAATTCGCGTGTGCTTTGACTTCTTCAATCTGTTGATTGTGGCGGAAGTTGTGCAACGGAATGTAAACCAGCCACTGATAGGCGCTCAGCGTATTGAATACCTGAAAAATATGATCGGTCGTATGCGAGTGCAATTCAGCTTTCGTCTCGACCGCGAACTTGCGTGTATTGGCGCGAGCCTCTTTCAGCTTCGCCATGAGTTCGGCGCGCGCCATCTTGCCTGACGGCACAATGGCTTCGGGCGCTTGGGCTTTGCCTTGCCGCTTGACCATGACGCGTTCGAGGAAATCGGTTTTGCCTTTGGTCTTTTCCGCCCAGTCTTCGCGGACGGGCGCGGCCAGGGCTTTTTCGACCTGACCGAAGAGCAAGCCTTCAGCCATCATGATGTGTTCGACGCATTCAGCG
>JABFSD010000984.1 GCA_013140935.1 Acidobacteriota bacterium | reverse complement strand
GCGCGGCTTCGTCGTAATGCGCCTGTGCCGCTTGCCGCAGTCTTTTCCGTTGCCCGTAATCCTTGCTGTTGGTCGCTTGTCGTTCGCGTTGCCAGCCGCAAGCCAACTCCGCCACCGCCGCTGATGCCGATGCTGATGCCGATGCTGATGAATGCTGCACGCACAACTCCGCATACACCGTCGCCAGCCGTTCGTAATAACCCCAATAATCTTCCAGTCCCGTCGCTAAACTTTTTACCGCCTCTTGCAACGGCGCACTACCCAGGCTCGCCAGCAACTCCAGCAACGCACCGATGTCCGCCTGTCGTGTCGCCAAGTCCGGCAGTCGGCCGGTCTCATCAAAGGCTTCCAGCAAGCGCCGCAACTCGCTCCACAGGTAACAGCAGTTATCGTAGCGCTGCACTTTTTCCGCCGCCGCCGCGCGCGCCGCTTCGTACTCCGCCCGTCGCCGCTCGTGTACCCGCAGCGAACGTCCGCTGTCCAACGCGCCGCGCTCGTACTCGTGCGCCATCGCCGCCAGCGCCTGCCGCTCGAAGCGCCCCCCAAACGGCGCCAGCGGATGCAACAGATGAAACAGATCAGGATGATGCGTCAGCCCCGCCAGCGTACCGCCCTTCACCAACCCCGTCCCGCGATCCGCCACGATGCGTTCCACCGCCCCGGCGTCTACGAACTCTTCCCAATGCCGCTGCCAGGTCGTCGCCTCTCGATCCGAAGCTAATGCGATCTTGAGAATCGCCAACGTACGCGGCTCTACCGTAATGAGAATCGACTGTCCGCCCGCAAAAATCTCGTCCGACAACCACACGACCCACTGCCGGGCGGCTACCACCTGCTGAGGCAAAGCCTGGGCAAACGCCTTCAGCCGCTGCGACAGGTAGCCCACCGAATGAGAAGGACAACCCAGCCTCTGAGCGATGAACGCAATACTTTCCAGCGAACAATGCCCGACCAGCCGCACGCGATAGCAACGTGCCAAGCGCGTCATCTCGCCGTACACGCCCCGCGCCAGTACCGCTTGCGCCGCGATTTCCGTTCGCGTTACCTGGTCCAAATCAGGCCGTCGGATGAATTTCATGGCGGCTTCGTTCCTCCTCTTGGTTTGGTTTTGCTTGCACTTCAACCATACAGAGGAGGAACTTCATTTCAAAGAACTGTTAGCTGGGCTATGAAACTTGCCCAATATGTTTGGCTCACTTCCCTTTCGTGTTTTCAGCCAACCTCAATAATTGCTGAATGCCTTGCAAGTAAGCAGCTTCAATTTTTTCAGGAGTGATGACTTCCCTGGCGATGCCTTTTGCTGCAAGCGCAGCTTCCCAAGCCGCTGCAACGGCACCACTGCCAGTCAATAAAACTTTTCGTTCGACTGATAAATAACCGGCTTCGATCAACGCTGCCAAATCCGAAGCGACATAAACACCAATCAAGAAAGACATGCGTTCGGCGGGTGAAGTGCGTCCCTGCAATTCGAGCAAGCGCACGCAAAACAGCGCGCGCGCCAAGCCTGATTTTTCAAAGGCGTCAATTCCCTGCTCGAACCATTCGCTATCAAGTAACTCCAACTTCCCTTCCGGCAACGCGCTCGCCAGAATCGTCGTCGTTTGCGTAGCCAAGATCATTTCGCCTGACAACGAAGTACGGCTACGCGCGATGCGGCTTTGTGCATCAATCTCGATGGCTTTCCAATGCGAACCCAAATTCAAAACGGTATAAGGCGGAGCGAATGAATCGGCTGACAAACCTACGCATAGGGTTTCTTCACCGCGCATCACGTCGCTGAATTGCCAATCGTCTGAAAGCAAGTCGCCGCTTTTCACACCCGGAAACAAAATCAACGGCAGGTTTGAGACTTCAGGCATGACGCCCTGCCAGGCATGCGTGGCAATCAGTTCGGCATCGGCAGGCGCAGCGACATGCGGCACTTCACGCAAGCCCAACGGCGACGTAATCATTCCGGCGGCGGCAATGCAGGCTGTTTTAAGTTGAGGCACCTGAGCGCAAACGCTTTCGATCAATTCTCTCAACGTAGCTACGAGCTTATGGTTGTTGCCGTCACGCGCCGTATCGCGGACGCCGACCATCGCCGCTGCCTGCGCGACAATCGAGTTCCCTTCTAACAACCACACGCGCGTATTCGTCGTGCCCGCATCAACTGCGATTAAACAACTCATGCGATTAACGCCTCACGATAAGCGGCAGCACGCGCTTGAATTTTCGAGAGCGCATTCGACACGTCGGCCGCTTGAAAAAATTCGCGGGCAATCAATTCGGAGCCTACGCCCACAGCCCATGCGCCCGCCAGCACGTATTCACGCGCGAGTTCGGGAGTAACGCCTCCCGTTGGCACATAGCGAATATCCGGCAACGGCCCGCGCAAGGCTTTCACATAGTTCACTCCCAACATCGTCGCAGGAAAAAGTTTGACGGCATCGGCTCCGGCCTGGGTGGCTTCGACGACTTCAGAGGGCGTGTAACAACCGGGAAACGAGAGCAAGCCGAGTTCTTTCGTCCGCGCAATCACGCGCACGTCACGATTGGGCGAGACGATGAACTGTCCGCCGATGGCTGCGACGCGCTCGACTTCGTCAGGTTGCAAAACCGTACCCGCGCCAATCGCCATGCGGTCGCCAGCGTGATGCAATAAGCGTTCGATGACGCCGAAAGCATCCGGTGAATTGAGTGTGACTTCGAGCGCGGTGAGTCCGCCCGCGTGCAGCGCATCGGCCAACACGCGTTCGTGTCCGCGCAAATTGCCGCGCAAAATTGCGATGACGCGGCTCGCTTCGATTCGGTGAAAAGTGGAGTTGTTCATAACTTTGGCGCGCAGCATAAAAGAGAAGCTGCGAAAGCGAAACGTTGCGCGCTTCAGCGCCATTGCCTTACAGTAACTACCGTTCATACTTCTCTTCCCTAATTTCATTTGGCCTAATTTCATTTGGCCTGATTTCATTTGGAGGCAACTTTGCAACGCAGACGTTTGTTACAAACCGGCTTGGCGACGACCGCCGCCAGCACGCTTTCTTTCGGGAATCACATCACTATGAATCACTCGCTCACGGCTGACCCCCAGCGTTTTTACGAATTGCGCAATTACGAGACGCGCAACGACCTGCAACCGGCGCGCTTGAATGACTTCGCGCAAAAACATTTCCTGCCTGCACTCGCGCGCCAAGGCATCACGAGCGTCGGAGCCTTTCGCGGACAAACCGGATGGACTACGCCGGGCTTGCTGTTGCTCATCGAATATAAATCGCTGGCTGAAATGCAAAGTGCACACGAAAAGCTCAGGGCAGATAAAGATTACGCCCAAGCGTTAAACGATCTTGAAGGCGGCAGTCAGGTTCCTTACGTGCGTTATGAGACATCGGTCTTGCGCGCTTTCGCCGGACATCCGCTAATGACGATTCCCAACCCGGTAATGGAT
>JABFSD010000556.1 GCA_013140935.1 Acidobacteriota bacterium | reverse complement strand
CAAAAGATTCTGGAAGAACAATTCCAGATCATCACCGACGTGTGGAGCGTGACGAGTTATAACGAATTGCGCCGCAATGCGCTGTTCATCGAACGCTTTAACCGCTTGCATCCCGATCAAACGGCGCAGCGGCCTTACATCAATCAGGTGATGGACGCCACTGAAGGCCCGATCATCGCGGCGACTGACTATATGAAACTCGTCCCCGATCAGTTGGCTCCGTGGCTGGGCAATCGTCTGGTTTCGTTGGGTACGGATGGCTTCGGACGTTCGGAAAGCCGCGAATACTTGCGGCGCTTCTTTGAGATGGATGCGAATTCGATTGCGGCGGCGACACTGTCGAAACTCGCACGCGAAGGCAAGATCACCGTCGAAAAGGCATTGAAAGGTTTCGCGGCGTTAGGCGTCAATCCTGACGTGGCTGATCCGGCGACGGTGTAAGCAGAAGTTCTTCCGAGTAGAAAAATGCAGGCGAGACAGGATGGTTTCGCCTGCATTTTCTTTGACGTTAGGCAGGTAGAATACGTCGTCTGAAAGTGAGGAACCAGATGAGTGCAAAAGCAGCATTAAGCAAAAAACACCAGCAAGCGATACGCGACGACATGTCGGAAATCGCGCTCGTGAACGTGCAGCCCGATTGGGTTTTCACTTTGAATAACTCGAACGGCGGATTCAGCGACGAACAGTTCGAGCAGTTTTGCGAAGCCAATCAACACTTCCGCATTGAAATGACGAAGGAGGGTACGATGATCATTATGATGCCGATGGTTCCTACGGGTGGGAACCGAGAATTTATTTTGAACGGACGTTTCGCGGCTTGGGTCGAAGCCGATCAAACCGGCTGGGGCTTTTCTCCCTCGACGGTTTTTACTTTCCCCAACGGAGCCAAACGTTCACCCGATGTTTCGTGGATTCGCAACGAACGGTGGGAAGCGTTGTCAGAACAACAAAAAAATTCCGTTTCACATATCTGCCCCGACTTCGTAGTTGAGTTAGGTTCTAAAACAGATCGCTTGAAACCGTTGCAAAACAAAATGCAGGAATACATTGAGAATGGCGCGCAACTCGGCTGGCTAATTGATCCGAAAGAAAAAAAAGTTCACGTTTATGGCCCTGATGCGCCGATTGAAATTCTCGATAATCCGGCGGAAGTTTCCGGCGAACCAATGCTCTCAGGCTTCACGCTCAAGCTGGCAGGCATCATTGACTGAGGCGTTTGGCTAATCACGCTGAACCAACCAAATCCCTGCCAATAAAAGCAATGCGCCGCTCAAGCGCGTCGGCGTAATCTGGTTTTGCGGCAATCCCAACCATCCGAAATGATCAAGCGCGAGCGCGCCGATTAACTGACCTGCCAGGATGGCGGAAGAAAACGAAGCCGCGCCCAAACGCGGCACGGCCAATAACGCAATCGTCACGAAAGCCATCCCGACTAACCCGCCGCACCAGGCCCACCACGGCGCATTCGCCGCACCGCGCCAATTGCCTTCTTCGCCACGCCACATCGTAAAGAACATCAACAACACGCACGAAAGCGCGCCTACGCTAAAGCTGACCATGGAGCTATACATTGGGTTGAGAACGAACTCGCGCATTTTGGCGTTCATCGCGGCTTGCCCCGGAATGATCAGCGCTACGATCAACGAGATCGCCAGCCAGGTGAGTTTCATATCACGCTCCTTTAAGCAGGTCACCGCGCCTTCAGACGGAAAGTTTTGCGATGCAAGCACCTTCCGCCTGAAGGCCGGACGATCTGCAATTTACCACGGCAACGATTCACCAAGATGAATGTATGCGCCCGTCGGCCCGTCTTCACCCAACGTAGCCAACGCCACCGAAGTCTTGGCGCCGTCTTCAATTTCCAACGGAGCCGCTTCGCCCCCCATATCGGTTTTGACCCAACCGGGATGCGCTGAATTCACCTTGATGCTGGTATCCTTCAGTTCATTCGCCAGATGAATGGTGAACATATTCAACGCCGCTTTTGACGCGTCGTAAGAGGTGTTCGTCGCCGCCGATGCCGCAATCCACGAGTTCGGATCACGATTCAACGTCAGCGAACCGAGAATGCTCGACAGATTGACGATGCGTCCGGCGTCGCTCTTTTTGACGAGCGGCAACAGCGTTTGTGTGAGTTCGACCAGTGCGAAGACATTCGTCTCAAACGTCTTGCGCCAGTTATCTACCGGAATCGCCGAAGCCGGCACGGTGTAATCGAGCAGCACGCCCGCGTTGTTGATGAGAATGTCGAGCTTGCCGAATTTGTCTGCGATGAATTTCGCAGCTTTGGTGAACGTAGCGGCATCGCTCATATCCACATGCAAAAAGTGCGCGTCCACGCCTTCAGCTTGCAACGTCGTTGCCGCCTCATTGCCGCGCTTTTCGTCACGCGCACCGACCAGGACGGTGATTCCCTGCTGGCCTAACTGACGTGCCGTTTCAAAGCCGATGCCTTTGTTGGCACCGGTGATTAAAGCTACTTTTTTCTCCTGCATATCGTTACTCCTTATCGAAATTTGTTTGCTTGTTTTGCGCCGCAGCCAAATGCCGTGGCACGGGCTGCCAGCACACGCCACAAAATGGATTACGCCATCGTCAAAATGATCTTGCCGCGCGTACGGCCGGTTTGACTTAGCTCATGCGCCCGCCGGATGTCAGTCAACGGCAAAATGGTTTCAACGATGGGCTTCACTTTGCTCGCTTCGATCAAGGCGGTGAGTGCCTCGAATTGCGCTTTGTCTGGACGCATCCCGACCATCTGTCCGTGCAAGCCGTACGCCTGCAATTGCGCGGCGTCAGGCGGTTGCGCCGCCGAAACCAGCCAGCCGCCGCGTTTCAATACGCCATACGAACGCGCTTGCGTGTCGCCGCCCATCAGATCGAATACGACATCGGCGTCTTTGACTACGTCCTCGAATTTCGTCGTCGCGTAATCAATCACTTCATCTGCGCCCAAGCCTTTGACGAATTCCGCATTGCGCGCCGAAGCCGTGCCTATGACTTGAGCACTGCGCGCTTTGGCGAGTTGCACGGCCATCGAACCTACGCCACCCGCCGCCGCGTGAATCAAAACTTTTTGGCCTGCGCTCAAACCGGCTGTGTCAAAAGCCTGCCACGCGGTCAGCGCCGCCACGCCGAGCGAAGCCGCCTGCGCGAAATCGAGCGACTTGGGTTTCAGTGCGTAATCACCGGCTTGCGCGATGAGGTATTCAGCATACGACCCGCCTCGCACGACCGGGATCGAGCCATAAACTTCATCGCCGACTTTCACGTCCGTCACGTCAGCGCCGACCGCCGCGACGGTGCCCGCGAAATCTTCGCCCAGCGCAATCGGAAAACTCTGCTGGAAGACGGCCTGCAAGTAACCCGCGCGCACTTTCCAATCAACGGGATTAACGCTGGCCGCCACGACCTTAACCAACACTTCGCCCGCTTGCGGCACGGGCGTCTCGACCTCGTCTATTTGTAAAACCTCTGGCCCGCCAAAGGCGTGAATGCGTACTGCTTTCATTTTCTCCCTCCTGTTTTTGTTGTTTTGATAGGGCTGGTCGTCGTGAGCAAACCACTCAACACGAGATCAACCAGCCGTTCTGCGAACGCCGCATTGAGCGGCGCGTATTGGGTCAATAAGCGAAAGTAAAGCGGCCCGTGCAAGGCATCGAGCAATACCTCGGTTTCGATGTCGGCGCGTAACTCGCCACGCGCATGGCTCCGTTCGACCACGGCGCGCGATTCGGCACGACGGGCTTCGATCCATTGCTGGCGAAAGGCTTCGGCCAGCGATGAATCGCTTTGCATGCCCGCCATCAACGTCGCCACCGTTTGCCCCAACGGGCCATTGAACTCACGCACCAACGCGCGCATCTGCCGCAACAGGTCTTCGCGCAAAGAACCGGTATCGGGGAACGCGAGCTTCGGATTAGCGCAGGTGAAAAACGCATCCATCACGATGTTGGCCTTGTCGGGCCAGCGGCGATAGATAGTGGTTTTGCCTACACCCGCGCGCTCGGCGATGCCTTCGATGGTCAATCCGACGAAGCCCGCTTCTAAAAGCAAATCGCGCGTCGCCTCTAAAATCGCCAGATGCGTATGCGGACAGCGCGGACGGCCGGACGGCTTTTCCTCACCTTCTGCCAACGTCGCCTGTTTTTTTGCTTTGATACGACTAGACATCATGCGGTTTCTCGCTCACCTTTCGATTACGAAACGTAGCGTATCGTAATGATGTCTTACTTAGCAAGAGGCCAGCCAAAATATTTTTCAGGAGAAGCAAATGGAACACCGTAGTCCAGGACAACCAGTGTGAACCGTATCGGCTTGGGGATGGGCTTCACAGCCATGAGCTTCGCTTACGGCAGGGCGGAGAAGCCCGGTTCGTTCACCATCAATGCGAGGCAGGGTGAAACCAGTCTACGCCCGCGCGCCGTTCGCTTCGCAAGCGCCCTTCCATCACGCCCCAATCCAGATGAGCGATGGTTTCCGACACGGCGAGGAAGCGGTTCAAATCTTTCACGTGCGGGAAAAGCTGTTGCGACATTTGCCAGGCGGTCGTGCCGTCTTGGGGAATCAAGCCCACGACTTTTTGCTGGCGCGTCTCGATGTGTTTGATGAGGCTAAAGAAATATTCGTCGTATTCAGTCACTTCGCCGCCGTGCGCCGTATAGATCAGCGTCGGAGCCAACTCGCGCACGCGCGCCAGCGACACGACGTATTCGCCCAACGCAGCAAAGCGCCGCGCCCCATCGAACGGATCGGCATTCAGCACCGGATTCGGCGTGATGTTTTTCAAAATCGTATCGCCCGCGATCAACAGCCGATTGCTTTCGCGCCACAAACAACAGCTACCCGGCGTGTGGCCCGGCGTATGCACGACGCGCAAGGCACCGCTGGCAAAGGTGAACTCGTGGTGATCAACGTAACTCGTAACGCGCAACACTACGTCAGCGAAGCTATGCACCAGCGCGTAACGCTCGGCCATGTGCGTGAGGCTCTCATCGGGCACGCCCGCCTGCTTGAGCAAGCCGCGATTGACGCGCGTGAAATTGCGTTCGGTCAGGTTGGTGCGTTCCCACTCGTGTACGAACACGTCGGCGTTCGCTTCGTGTTGAATGGTGGCTGCGAGTCCGCAATGGTCTTCGTGCGTGTGGGTAAGGATGACGCGCCGAATATCTTTGAGTTCCACGCCGAACGCGCGCAACTGCGTGCGCAAGGCTTCCAACGCTTCGGGCGTTTTCGGCCCGGTGTCAATCAACGTAAGCGGATCGTCCATCACCAAATAGATGTTGATCGGGCCGACCGGAAAAGGCGTAGGGATAATCAGTTTTTCGATGCGCATTGGCCGTGACGGTAACGCACCCTGCCTGAAACAGACAACCACGCGCCCTCAAAAAAATCGCACCGTATAAGTCACACGCACGCCGCGTCCCACTTCCGGCGCGATGGTTTTGAGGAATGAGAGATGGTTGCGATAGAGCTTGTTATTCAGGTTGAAGCCGCTCACTGAAACGATGTGCGCCGCGTGTGAAGTCGCTTTGGTATAGCCCCCCGTCAGATTCACCGTCGCCCAGCCAGCCGTAGCCGTTTCGTTGGTAAACACTCTGTCCTGATTGCGCGTGCTGATGATTTCGGGAAACACACGAAAGCCTCGGTAATTGAAATCAAAACCCAAACGCGCGCGCAACGGTGGAATGCGCGGCAGGTCGAGTCGTGCGTCTTCGGTCAAACGCGCGTTGACCATATCAAGGCCGAAGTTCAACGAGAGGTATTGATGCAAGCCCGCGTTCAAATCCACCTCAACGCCGGTGTAGCGCGCGTTGGCTTGCAGGTATTCGGCCACCGGCAAGCCGTCGTCTTCATCGCCTGTCGGCGCGAGAAAGATGTAATCCTGCAAGCGGTAATAAAAGTAATGCGCTTCGGCGCGCAGGTTTTTATAAGCCTGACGGAGCGAGACATCTACGCCGTCGCCGCGTTCGCGCCGGAGCGCCGTGTTGCCGATCTCAAACGTCAGATTGCCCGGATGCGGCCCCTGATTATAAAGCTCATCTAACGAAGGCGCGCGATAACTGTGCGCGTAATTGGCCGATAGTGCGCCGCCTTCCCACACCGGTACGCGCACGCCGAACGAAGCCGATACGCCCGTGAATGCACGGTTCTCACGCACTTCGTCAGGCACGGTGTTGTATTCATTGCGTTCGATGCGTCCGCCGAATTGAAACGCGACTTTGCCAAAATCGAGTTGCTCTACGCCAAACACGGCGAACGAACTTTGCGTGGTAGGCGGCACGAGGGCTTCGTCGCCTTGCACGTTGTAGTCACGATAAAAACCGTTCATCCCGAACGTGCCGGTCAGCTTGCCCGTGCGTTTTTGTTCAGCAATGGCGCGATAGCTCCAGGTCTTGTTGAAGAAGCGTGTCTCAGGCACGTTCTCGATTAACTCATCGTGTTGGTAATTGGTGTAATCGAACGTGAGGTGCAAGTGATCGAGCGCGCCGCTCAGTTCGTTGAATCCGCCGTTGAGTCGCAAACTCTGGCGGCGCGGATCGAGCGCGACGATTTCGGCATTCTTATCAGTTGCATCAAAAGGCACGCCGAAGCGATTGCAATTGACGAAATAGCTCGCGTTGAAAAATACCTTCTGCCCGTAATAACCGCCGCCGCCGTTGAAATCGAAAGCGCGCGTACCGCTGTTGAGAATTCTGCCTAACGGCGTGCCGTAATCGCCGCTCTTTTGTCCGCCACCGTTGGCCCAGACCATCCAGCGTTTCGTGCCGTATTCAAGCCCTGCGCTCGCGCCGCCCAGATTCAAGGTCGAAGCGCCGGTCGAACTGAAAAATCCGTTGAGGCCTTCGTGCGCCTGTTCGTGATCGGTGACGGCGTTGATGATGCCGCCCAGCGCGCTCGAACCGTAAAGCAAGGTCGCCGGGCCGCGCACGACTTCGAGCCGTTTGACCGTCAGCACGTTGATCGGCTCGCCGTGATCGCCTGACGAATAAGAGACCGAACCGCTGCGAATGCCGTCTTGCGCAATCAGTACGCGGTCGCCGTCGAAGCCGCGAATCACCGGACGCGACGAACCAGGGCCGCTGCTGCGCTTGGTGATGCCGACTTGTTTTTCCAACGCTTCGCCCAACGATTGCGGATTGTTTTCGAGCAGCGTCGTGCTGTCTAAACCCGTCGCGCCTTGAAAGGCTTCGAGCGCGGTTTGTTCGCTGCCCGTCGCCGACACCGTGACTTGCTCGCGGATGCCCGTCAGCTTGATGGTAATGTCAGCGGTCGTGTCACCTTTGACCTCTACGCGCTGCACCGCGTCAGGCAAACGATCCAACTGCGCAATCAGCGTATAAGCGCCCGCTGGCACGTCTTTGAATTCGTAGCGGCCTTGTTCGTCGGTTTGCGCCGTGCGCTTGAGTTGCGTGATGACGACGATGGCGTTGTGTACCGGCGTGTCTTGCCCGGCAATGGTGACGCGGCCTTTGAGCGTCGCACTTTGCGCCCAAGCCGTGAGGCTGCCGAACAGCAGACCCGTCAGAACAAACAACGAACGGGATATATTCAGACAATGTGACATTGAGTTACGTAATCCTTTTCCTGCTTGAAGCTACGCTTCCTTACGATGAAGTGAAGATGAAGTGAAGCGGCATCTTATCGTAAGCGGGAGGTGCAGAAATGACCGACGGCTTTTTTATGAGCGGTTCGTCAACGTCAATCAATAGTGGTGAATTTCCGATGAATGGTCAGGCGCGAATCGCAACGAGGCGGTCTCGCTCAAAAAGGTGAGGCGGCGCGATTAGCGTGAACTGTGCGGATAAGTAATCGGGAAAATCAAAGCATCAGGCTGACGGTGCGATAAAGTCGGCGTGCCGAACACAGGGCGCGTGAGTGACCAGCGTGCCGCCAGGGCTTGTTGATAATGTTCGCGCGCCTTTTGCTTTTCGCCGAGGGCGGCATAGTTGGCGGCGAGTTGACTCAAGGCAGCGGCTTCGTTGTCGGTGGCTTTGAGTGTGGCCCACAACGATTGCGCCTGTTGCAACAGCGCGATGGCGGCGGGACGTTCGCCCCGGCGCGCATGCAAGGCGGCGAGATTCATCAGCGTACCGGCTTCGCGCACCTGATCTTTGGCGGCGCGCGCGAGCGTGAGGCTGAGTTGATAAGCCTCGAAAGCCTGCGCGAATTCGCCGAGGCTTTCGTGAACGTGTCCGAGATTGCCCAGCGTGAGCGCCGCGCCGCGCGGGTCATTGGATTGACGGAGGATTTCGAAAGATTGCTGATAAAAAGTTAGCGCACGGCGTTTGGCGTCTATTCCGGTTTGCGCGGCATAAAGCCCCGCGAGGTTGTTGAGCGTAGCGGCTTCGCCGCGCCGATCACTTACGGCACGGCGCAAAGGCAACGCCTGTTCGTAAAAAGCGAGGGCTTCATTCGTATTGCCAAGTCGCTGTTGCGCGCCCGCGAGATCGTGCAAGGTGTTGGCTTCGCCGCGCGGATCGTTGAGCTTGCGCCAGAGCGGCAGCGAATTTTGCAGATGCGTTGCCGCTTCGCCGTGACGGTTTTGCGCCGTAGCGATAAACGCCAGATTGCTGAGTGTGACGGCTTCGCCGCGCGCATCACCGCTCGCGCGCCAGAGCGGCAGCGCCTGTTCGCACAAGTTCGCGGCTTCGTCGAGTTGCTGCACCTTCGCCAGCAAGTTGCCCAGCGTATTGAGCGCGGTCGCTTGTCCCAGCGGATCACGCGCGGTGCGCCATTGTTTGAGGGCTTCGGTGTAATGCGCTAGGGCTTCGCGCGGCAGGTTTTGCTGTTCGGCGAGCTTGCCCAGATTGTAAGCCGTGGTCGCTTGCGCACGCGCCGCCGTCGTTTCGCTGCTGCTCGCCAAACTCGCCGCCGTCACGTTCGGACGCAACAAGCCCAGCGTTTGTACGAGCAAACGGGCTTGTTTGAAATAACCTTGTGCGGCGCGTTGGTCGCCTTGCGCGGCGGTCAGACGACCGAGTTCGTTAAGCGTAGCGGCTTCCTGCTCGCGGTTCGGTACGCTGCGCCACAGGGGCAGCGCGGCTTGCAAATGCTGAATGGCTTGCGCGCGTTCGCCGAGTTGATCGCTCAAGGCCGCCATCTGTTGCAACGACGAAGCGGCTTGCGCGGCTTCGCCAGTGGCGCGCCAATGCTGCAAGGCTTCGGCATATCGGCTCAGGCTTTCTGTCACCTGATTTTGCGTACGGAACTGTTCGGCGGCTTTTACGGCTTGCGCGGCTAACGCACGATGATCGCGCGCCGTGAGCTTGGCGGGCTGTTTCTCGAAAGGCAGCGACAGGCGATAACGCGCAGCACTTTCAAACGCAGGCACCAGCGTCGGCCCGATCGTCGGGATATAAAGTTGAAAGGCCGAAGTCTCAATCGTGATCGGAGTTTTAGCGGAAGCGGGCTGGGCTGACGGACGGCGCTGCGCCAATGCAACAGACGAAGCGCCGCAACCAAGAACGGCGCACAACGCTACGCCATGCAACGCACATTGAGGAGACAGTTTTTTGCGGCGATTTTTTTTGCGCATGTTCGTGGAAGCGCAAGGCGCGACGACGCGGTGACGGGTAAGGCTTCAAAGCGGCGCGCGGCGAATAAAGGGAAAGTGGAACGGACGCTGGCCCGTTCCACTTTTATCCAAGTTCGTTTCAAGTTCGTTTATTGATCGCCCAGCCTTAGCACCAGACCGGTCGAGAGACGCAGGTTGTGTTGGCGGTCGTCGCGCAAGTCGTCAAACGTCGTGAAAACGTAATCAACCTGCGCCGCGCGCCACGCGAGCGATTTTTTGAATTTCACGTCTATGCCGCCGCCCAACACCAGCGCGAAAGCATGGTCGTGAATACTGTTCTGACTGGTTCCCGCCACGGCGCGCGATACGCTAAAACCTCTACGCCCTACGCCGAGCAGTGCGTGAACGAAAGGCGTGACCTTTTCATACTTGTAGGAAGTGAATTGCACGCCGCCCAGAAACAGGTGCGTGTTCAAATCGGCCTTGACGCCGGGGCTGATCTGAAAGTCATTGTAATGTCCGCTGAAATCGCCTTTTACGCCGAACCATTTGTTGAGATTGACGTTGACCGAAGCGTTCCAGCCATGCAGGTCGGTTTCGGGAGAGTCTTCTTCGTCCGCGCGTAAAAAAGAATAGCCGCCGAAGATTTCGGCTTTCGGTGCGTCCTGCGCCAGCGCGAAGCAAGGCAATAGCAACAAGAGACAGGCCACGAGAAGTGAGTTTCGCATAAACAAATTTCCTTTTGAGAGAACTGAATACTGCGGCTTCGCTGTCACATTGGCACCTGTCAGGGAGCTTGAGATTCAGTGGGTCGTTAAGTTGGTTGAGTGCGGCGATGACGACGAGAAACCGTCGCCATCCAGTGAAATCGCAGCCGCAGAAACCGGATGATTTCTGCGGCTGCGAAACCGTGTGTTATTGGTCGCCCAAACGCACGACCACGCCAGTTGAAAGGCGCATCGCGTGTCCGTTTTCGCCATCGTTACGAATGTAAATGTAATCGGCTTGAATCAGCCGGATAGCCAGCGCCTTGGCAACCTTGAGGTCTACGCCGCCACCGGCTGCCATCGCAAAGCCCGTGTCGCTCACGGTGATTTTGTTGACGCACGCCGGAACGGTCGCCGGGCAAGGAATGTTGCTCGTCGTACCGCGCAACAACACCGTGCCCGCCATCAGGTGCGCAAACGGTTGAATGCGGTCGCTGCCGCGATAAGTGAACTGCCCGCCCGCCAGAAACAGGTGGCTGCTCAGATTGACTTTGCCGATCGTCGGAAAGTTGTAACTGTCGTAATGTCCGCTGAAGTCGGCTTTGAGGCCGAACCATTTGTTGAAATTGCACGTTGCCGAAG
>JABFSD010000495.1 GCA_013140935.1 Acidobacteriota bacterium | reverse complement strand
TTCGAGCATAGGGGCGAGTTCCGGCGTAGGGCTGGCTAGATCAATGGTCGGCGAGGCTGGCGGCAATAAAGTTTGATCAGAGGGATTCGTCTGCGTTGTCGCATTCGGCGTAATCGTCACACCACCCGCATCGCGTTGCTCGCGCGACCACACCAGATAACCAATCAGCAAGCCGATTACGAGCAAGGCCAGCCCCGCAATCAGGAGCGTCCATTGCGAAGGCGTAAAGAGCGGGAAGCGCCTGACCGCATCGGGCGGCGACATATAAATCGTATCGGGCGGCGGTGCGACGGCGGCTTCATCGCTCATCAAAGCGCGGCGACGTTGGCCTTCCATCGGCGCGACGATAGTGCGCGGCGGCGCGAGGCTTTCCGGCTCGGCTTTCAACGCACCGGCACGAAATGGAAAAGTGCCCGCCGGAGCAGTGGCGGGCGACGACACGCTGCTCGTCAACAATGGTATGGTTACCACAGGCGCATTCGCGTTCGGTGCGGCAGGCGCGGCTTCAGGCTCGACCGCCGACATCGGCACACGCGGCGGCGTCGCTTCAGGGCGTTCTATGCCGCAGCGCGGACAACGACTCATAAACGGTCTGAGCGTAATGCCGCATCCCTGACAAAATACCGTATCGTTCGCCATTGGCTGTTTCAGCTTGCTCCTTAACAGAATTAAGGTAGGGCAGGTTGGTAACCTGCCCTACCAGTCGTCAGCGTTTACGTTCCAGATTCAGCGGACGCAACACCACTTCGCTCATCCACGCTTGCGGCGGTTGCGCGAGCATCGCCACGATGACTTCGGCGACTTCTTCGGCGGTCAGCGCGTAACCAATGTCGCTGCTTTCGGCTTGCTCCGCGCGTCGCGCCACCCGGGAAAAATTCGTCGCCGTCGAAGCGGGTAGCAACACCGACACGCGAATGTCGTCGTTGCGTACTTCGTGCGCCAATGATTCCGTAAAACCGATAACGCCGAATTTCGCCGCGCAATAGGCCGCCATGTGCTTGATGCCGTTGCGACCCGCGCCGGATGAAAGATTGACGATCTGTCCGCGCAATGGATGCGCCGCCTGTTCCATCATCAACGGCAACACCGCGCGACAGCATAAAAACGTACCCGTCAAATTTGTTTCGATGACCGTCCGCCAATCGTCGAGCGCATAACCATTCACCGCGCCGTTCAAACTCAAGCCCGCGCTGTTGATGAGCGCGTCAATGCGTCCGAAGCGTTCGTGCGCGGCAGTAATCGCGTCGTTAACGGCGGCTTCATCGCGCACATCACAACTTTGCCAGAATACGTCCACCGCGCCTTGCTTGCGGGCGGCTTCGGCTACCTCAGCGAGCCTGTCAGCCGAACGCGCCAACAGGCACAAGCGCGCGCCGCGTTGCGCCAATGCCAACGCCGCCGCCGCGCCGATGCCCGATGAGGCTCCGGTAATGACGACCACCTGATGTTGCAACATATTAAAGACAGTGCGGGAAAAGCGGCGAAACTATAGCCAGCCTGCGGCGAAACGCGCAAGCACGTTAGGCCGCGCACGTTCAACGAGGTGCTTGCTTTCGCGCAAGGCTCTCTTGATAATGCCCGCGTTGTTGCAAGCCACCCAACAAGTTACCCCCTTACGGCTCGCATTTACGATACCTACTTCAGCGATGGATTCTGTTGCTGACACTGACTAGCTTTGCGCGGCTGAATTACCAAAACAATTTTTAAGTGGAGTTATGTATGACGAAAAATCGTTTTTTCAAATTGGTCTTGCTGTGCTGTGCCTGTCTGCTCGTCTCTCGCGGAACCAAAGCTTTTCCCGATTATCTGAAAGTTTATAACGCCGACCCCTTGGCTAAAGCCGAGATGAAAGGCAAATGCGCCGTCTGTCACGTCAACCCCGCTGGCGGCGGGCCGCGCAATGATTTCGGCAAAGCCTTTGCCGCCGCCGATCACAAAATCACCGAGGGCTTGCGCAAACAGTTCCCTGACTATTTCGCTTCAGGACAGGACGCGCCCAGCGTAGCCTTCACCGGCGATCACGAAGCGACGGTTGAAATCAACGGCAAGCGTTACGTCATCAATACGCAAAGCAAAACGGTGAAAGCGGCGGAAGGCGCAATGGTCGCCAAAGTCGAACCGAAACCCAGCCCTACGCCCGACGACGAGAAGAAACCCGACGTATACAGACCGATTGACGTGCGTGTCATTTCGTTGCCGTCGGCGATGGCGCTTCCCAAAGGTTCGCTGTGGACGGATTTCACCCATCGTTTTCCCTTCGGCGATCCCACCGATAAAGCGGGCTTGTTCGGACTCGACGCACTCGCCTATCCGTCGTTTGGCGTAGTTTACGGCGTGACGGATCGCATTCACGTCGGCGCTTATCGTTCGCCCGGCGGACTGGGACGCGCCATTCAGCTTCAGGCCGGAGCGCAGCTCTTACAGGAAACCAAAGGCGATCCGCTGTCGTTTCAGGCGCGCATCGGGTTGGAAGGTCGCGATAACTTTCAGCGTAACTTCGCTACGAGTTTTGATTTCACCTTTGCGCGCAGCATCACCAAATACGCACAAGTTTACGTCACGCCGACCATCACCGTCGGCGACCGACCTTTCACCGTCAATTCGAGAAACAACGCGAAAGGCACGACGGCTTATGCGTTGGGCGGCGGTCTGGCGGTTCAGATTCTGCCTTCGGTTTCGATCATGACCGAGATCAATCATCGGCTGAATAAAGAAGCGCGCTATCAGGACGGCCCCATCGGCATCAACCATCCGGTCTTTAGTTTTGCGATTCAGAAAGCCAGTGCCTCGCGGCGGCATGGCTTCTCGCTCGTGTTTAGCAACAGTCCGGGCACCACTATGTCGCAGCGTTCGCAAACGCGCGGCTTGCTGTTTGCTGATGACCGCATTCAAGGCGTAACGATTGGCTTCAACATCGTGCGCCGCATTTTTTAGATCGGTTATCAACTCAGTTTACGGAGTTGCGTGCTGTAGCGCGGATTACTAATCCGCGCTACAGCACGCAGGCGACTTGCCACTCTTCGCTCAACTGAAATCCGATTCGACGCTCAATTAAAGAAAGGATTTCTCCTTGCACCATCACAAGCTTCCTGTGCTGCTCACCTTCCTGCTAGCTTTCTGCTTTTTCGCCACGGCTCCGACCTGGGCGCAAAAAGGCAAGAAAGTCACCAAGCCTGCGACCAAAGGCATCAAGCCTCGCATTGAGTCTGCCGAACCTGCGTCGCCAGCGGTCAACCTGGCGGCTGAAGCTGCGCTGGTGGCCGAGCAGATTAAACTCATCACGCGCTTTACGTTTGTTTACGGCAAGGTAATGAACAGTTTGGAAATGGCCGCTGAAGAAGAAAAGAAAGGGCGCGCATCCGCCGCCGTCATCGAACAAACGCGCAAAGGCCGCGAAGCCATCGTCGCCAACATCGCCGACCTCGCCGCCGGACTCGATAAAGTCACCGCGCGTATGCAAGCCAATCCGCGTTTGCAGGTGCAATATCTCAAAGTGTCTTATGCGGCAGAACCGCTCGCCAATGCGCGCCAATTGGCTGCCGCCGGACAACTGAACGAAGCCGGCAAAGCTCTCGTCCTTGCGGTCGAACGGTTGGCCGATGCAATGCTGGCTTTGCGTTGAATCAATTCATCGTTTCCTGCTTGGGCTATTGGCTTTGCGTTCGGCGGCGGCTTCGTCTTCGAATTCGCGTTCGAGCGCGTTCATCTTTTCCTGCAAGTCATAGAGCTTTCCGTTCTCTGCATTCAGCAAGTTGATGAGCAGCGCCTCACGTTCTTTCAACTGGTTTTCGCGCAACCTGAGCGGCGCGACTTCGAGTTGCGAAAGGCGATATTGCCGATCAATTTCGGCGCGCCGCACCGGCACTGATTCCTGCCGAATTTGAATTTCGAACTCTTTGGCGATTTCCGCCAGCCGCGTCAATTGTGTAGCCACGACTCCCAACTTTTCGCGCGTCTCGTCAATATCAGCGGCGACTTTGTCTACGCGGCCCTGCTGCAAGCGAATGCGTTCGGCCAGCAATTGAATGCGCTTGCTGTTGGTGTTCACGGTTTGCAGCGCGATGCGCAACAACCGCACCTCGAGCAATAAAGCATTGATGACTCGTTCGTCATCCGGCGAGCGATTCGGATTGACCGCAGGCACCGGCGTCGCTGCCGGAACCACCGATGGTGCGTCTTGCGCATAGACGAACGGCGCGGCTGCGCTTGTGATGAACAAACAGGCGACAAACAAAAGACGAGTCATTAGGGAAAACCTCCATTTACCGAACTGGCCTTGACGTTAAATCTGGAATACCGCGTTCGTAGTTCCGCCTTTAGGCGGTGGCGTTCGAGTAAGTAAAGCCACCGCCTAAAGGCGGAACTACGAACGCATTGAGTTATGAACGCGCTTTCTTATCATTTGTTTCAGCCAGTCGCAGCGCCGCCGCCACGATGCGAATCTGACCGTAGCTAATGCTTTCAGGTAAGGCGGCCTTGATCGGGCTTAACGCGGGTGTGTCGTTTTTCCTAATTGCGGCTTCGATCAATATGCGATCAGCGGCGGTGACAAAATCTTCGACACGAATGTCGCGCCCTTGTTCGAGCAACTCAGACAAATGAGTCTCGATGGTCGAGGGCTTCAGCTTGCGCGTCTTGGCAATCGCCGCAATCGAAAAACCCTGCTGGTATAAATCGTAACTCTGTTCGTGCGTCTCGCTGTGCTTTTTGATTTCAGGCAGGTCGTCCAGGTCTTCGCTCGTGTCGGCTTCGACGGCTTCGAGATCGAGTTCGACGCGGCGCTTGTCCTGCATCACTTCGCGGCCCAGCGGCGTCAGGCTCACTGTCGGATAGACGCTGCTGGTTTGCGTGAGACAGCCCGCTACGATCAACGAATTGATAAAGCGCGTCAGGTCGTCCTGCGAATACTCACGCAACAAACCATAAGTCGAGAGCTTATCTAGTTCGTGATGCAAAACGGCTTTGGCCTGCGAACCGCGCAACACATTCGCCACCGTGCCTTTGCCGAAGCGGCCTTCCACGCGCGCGACGCAACTCAGAATTTTGCGCACGACTACATGCTCGGCGTCAGTCAAAGCGCGCGTCGTGACTTCAGCTTCTTCAACCTCCGTCGTTTCAGCCGTCGTCGCTTTAAGCAGCTTCGCCGCCAACTTGCCTGGATGACAATTGGAGCAGCGGCAATTGGTCGTCTCTTTCTTGTCGCCGAAATAACGCAGGATGAATTGCCGCAAACACTTTTCGTGATAAGCGAAATCGAACATGTCGCGCAGCTTGCGGCGCTCGGCGTCTTCGCGGCGACGCAACTCAGACCAGTTGACGCGCAGCTTGCCGACGACTTCGCCATCAACCATGCGCACGCCGCGTCCACCGTCTTCATTGGAGCCTTGCAACCGTTCAATGTGCCCGGCCTTTTCGAGCACGATGAGCGATGAGTTGATGCACATGTCGCTTTTGATGCCAAGTGACTTGCCGATCTCTTTCGCCGACAACCGCACGTATTCCAAATCCTGCTGGAAAATCACCTGATAAACGCTCTCGATCAATTCGCGCGGCGGGTAGTTATTCTCGATGAAATAGTCGTGCACCATCTTGTCTTTGTAACTAAACAACAGCGTAAAAATCGAAGGCAGCCCATCGCGTCCCGCGCGTCCGACCTCTTGATAATAGGCTTCTAAAGAACCCGGCGAGTTGTAATGCGTCACGTAACGCAAGTCGCTTTTATCAATGCCCATCCCAAACGCATTCGTCGCCGCGATGGCTTGTAACTCGCCCCCCATGAATCGCTCCTGCATCTGCGTACGCACACGTTCATTCAATCCGGCGTGATAGCCCTCGGCATTCACGTCATTCGCCTTGAGCAAGCCCGCGACTTCTTCGACGGCCTTGCGCGTCGCGGCGTAAACAATGCCCGGCCCCGTCGCTTGCTTGGCGATTTGCACTACGCGACGTTTGCGCTCGTCGTCGGTTTTGCATTGCACGACGCGCAAGTTGAGATTGTGGCGATCAAACCCGGCGACGAAGCTGGCCGGATTCAGCAAGGCGAGTTGTTTGGCAATGTCTTCGCGCACCGTCGGCGTAGCGGTCGCCGTCAGCGCAATCACCTGAGGCCGCTGTCCGTTCAAAGCCAAGTCGGCAATGGCGTCTTTCAGCCGCAAGTAATCAGGCCGGAAGTCGTGCCCCCATTGCGACACGCAATGCGCTTCGTCCACGGCAAACAGCGACACGCGCACAACGCGCATGGCTTCGACAAAGCGCGTATTGCGAAAGCGTTCGGGCGCGATGTAAACCAGTTTGTATTTGCCCTGTTGCATCGCGCGCATCCGGGCGTATTGCTCTTCGCCGTCGAGCGAACTGTTGATGAACGTCACGTCAATTTCGCGGGCGATGAGCGCGTCTACTTGGTCTTTCATCAAGGCGATGAGCGGCGAAACGACGATGGTCGTGCCCGGAAACAACAGCGCGGGCAACTGATAACACAGCGACTTGCCGCCGCCCGTCGGCATCACCACAATCGTATCGAAGCCCGCCAACACGGCGCGCACCACTTCGGCCTGCCCTTCGCGAAAGCGGCTGAAGTTGAAGTGTTTTTCTAAAGCAAGTTGTGCTTCGTTGATGGTCGGCATAGCTCTTATGAAACTCTGGCGCGAGTTTACCACATTGCCCCTTTTCCAACTCGTGCGGTTTCTCTCTGCGGTTTCTTTCTGGCAGACCTTGCGGCTATGATCTGGAGCATTCGGTGCAAGCGCCGATACACCAAACCGCATTTCAGTCCTTACGACACCACAAGCAACGCATGACGCCTGAACGCTTTCGCCAAATCAGCGAGTTGTATCACGCGGCGCTCGAACGCCCGTCCGCCACGCGCGCGACCTTTCTGGCCGAGGCTTGCGCTCCAGACGAAACGTTGCGCGCACAAGTTGAAGCCCTGCTCGACGCTAATGAAAAAAGCGACGGCCTGCTCGACGGCCCGGCGGATTGGCAACCGGCGCTGGCGGCGGCAGAAGGCATACGACCGCAGCAGCAATTCGATCATTATCAGGTCATCGCGCGGCTGGGCGCGGGCGGGATGGGCGAGGTCTGGCGCGCGCGCGATTTGAAGCTGCGCCGCGAAGTCGCCATCAAGATTCTGCCCGTCGCCGTCTCGCACCTCAGCGACCGCCTGCACCGCTTTGAACAGGAAGCGCGCGCGGCTTCGGCGCTCAACCATCCGAACATTTTGACGATTTACGAAATCGGCGAAGCCGCGCTGCCCGCCGGACGTGTGCATTATATTGCCAGCGAACTGGTCGAAGGCCGCACTATTTTGCAACACGTCAAGGACGAAACGCCGGCGCTCGAAACGCGCCTCGAACTCGCCAGCCAAGTCGCCGCCGCCTTAGCCGCCGCGCACGAAGCGGGCATCGTCCACCGCGACATCAAACCCGACAACGTGATGGTACGCCGCGACGGTCTCGTCAAAGTGCTGGATTTCGGCCTCGCCAAACTCGTCGAAACGCGGAGCGCGGAATTCGAGCGGCAAGACTCAGAAGCCGAGACGCTGCTGCATTCGTCTGACACGCCGCGTCCCGCCTTCCGCACTCCGCATTCAACCGAGCCGGGCACGGTGATGGGCACGCCGCAATATATGTCGCCCGAACAGGCGCGCGGGCAGGACGTAGACGCACGCACTGACATTTTTAGTTTGGGCTTGTTGCTTTACGAAATGTTTGCGGGCACACCGGCGTTCACGGGCGTGAATTCGCTGGATGTCATCAGCGCCATTTTGCGTACCGAGCCTGCACCGCTCGCGCGCCTGTGGCCTGACGTTCCGCCCGACCTCGAACACATCGTAGCGAAAGCCATGCGCAAAGATCGTGAGCGGCGCTATCAATCGGCGCGCGACCTGTTGATTGATCTCAAAGACTTGCAACGCGACTTGCAGTTTCAATCCCAGTTGGACAGTAAGGAAATCCCCGCTGCCAGCAAGCGTGTCGCGGTGACAACCGGCGAAGTTACGCCACAGATTACCGAAGAGACTAAAGTCGTTGCGCCTCTGCGTTCGCGGCGCACCGTAGCCATCAGCGTAGCAAACGTATTGGTCTTGCTTGTCGTTGGATGGTTGGCTTGGCAACGGTTCAAACCCGCGCCCGCGCTTGACCTCACCGCGTTGCGCGCCGTCGAACTCGCGCGTTGGCGCAGCGCGCCGAGTGAAGATTACGTCACCGGTTCGTTCTCGCCCGAAGGCAAGTGGGTCGCGTTCAATTCAACCGAAAGCGGCCCGTCGAATATCTGGTTCAAACCGGCGGCGCAAGGCGATCCCAAAGCGGTCACGAGCGATCAGTTCACTAACCTGAATCCGGTCTGGTCGCCCAACGGCGACGAAGTCGCGTTCTATTCGCAACGCGGCGATCAAACCGGATTCTGGCGCGTACCGGTCACGGGCGGCGCAACGACGCTCATCAAAAAGCTCGACGCCAACGAAGTGAACGCGCGCCTCAAAAGCTGGCCCCAAGCCGACGTGATTTATTACGACGCGAACCGCCAGCTTTTCGCGCTCCAGCTCAGCACGGGGAAATCAGAACCCGTCACCAAACTCGATACGGCGCGCATCATCGCGCGTTCGGTCAGTCTTTCGCGCGATGCGACCCAAGCAGCGTGGGCGGCAACCGGCGAACCGAATGAAAAGGGCGTGTGGGTGAGTGCGGCGAATGGCGGTGCGAAAAAACTCATCAGTCCGCCGAATATGCAGGCGCGCAATACGTTGTGGCATCCCGACGGACGGCGCGTGATTTTCAGCGGCAATGTCAGCGGCACGTTTCAGTTGTTTATGGGTTACGCTGAGGGCGGAGCCGCGACGCAATTGACCTTCGGCGAGACGAACCTGCTGGCGCTCGACGTATATCACGACGAACGCAACGGCACGCGCGTGCTTTATGGCGCGGCCAAAGAAGAAGCCGACGTGTGGGGCGTGAACGTGGCGACGCGCGAAGAGTTTCCGCTGGCGACTGAGCTGGGCGCGGAACTCTGGCCGGTGGTTGCGCCCGACAGCAAAACCGTCGTCTGGCAGGACGTAAAAAATTTGAGCCAGGGCGACAAACTCATCAACAGCCAGTTATGGGCGAAAACCAATAACGGACGGGCGCAGCAACTCGCGGCAGAAGGCTTCGCGCCGCAATGGTCGCCGGACGGCAAACAACTCGCGTTTTTGCGCAAGCAGGGCAATGTTTACGGCTTGTGGTCGGTGAGCGCGGCGGGGGGCGCAGAGCGGCAATTGGCGGCGGCGCAAGTCGCGTTCAGTGGCGAGACGATCATGCCTTACAACCGCTTGCAGACCACCGATTACAGTTGGTCGCCCGACGGACAACGACTCGCTTATGTCTCTACTAAAAACGGCGCGAATAACTTGTGGCTCGTGACGGCGGAGGGAAAAAGCGAAACGTCGCTGACCACCAACACTGAGTCCGCGCTTATTCATTACTGTCCGCTTTGGTCCGGCGACGGCCAACGACTGGCCTTCACGACAACGACGTTCAAACGCGCGGCGGACGCCAAGATGAGTTTTAACGGAGCCGTACTCGCCACCGATACGCGCGCCGTTCGCACGCTCATCCAGTCGGGCACTTATCTGCGCTTGCTGGGCTGGCTGCCGAATGACCGCGAGTTGCTTTACGCCACGGTGAATCGTCCCGGCGGAATCGCTACGCCATCGGAAATCAAATTGCTGGCCGTCAACGCTGAAACCGGCATGCAACGTGATTTGGCGGTGCTAACCGAAACTTACCTTTACAACATTCAACTATCGGCTGACCGTCATACCATTGCTTTCGCCGCGCGGCGCGGGGGCAAAGACGACGTATGGCTGATGCCCGTCAGCGGTGGCGCGGCGCGCAAGCTCACCGCCAATCAAGACCCGCGACTTTATTACGCGGGACTGGCCTGGTCGCCCGACGGACAAACGATTTATTTCAGCAAACAGTTACGCCACAGTTGGCTGGCGATGCTGACGGGCTTTGATTAGTGAAAAGTGAAAAGTGAAAAGTTTTCGTTCAACAATCTGCGGCATAGATGATTCTTTTCACTTTTCACTTTTCACTTTTTTGCTCGCTGCGTGGCGGGATTCGCCCCGCGATTCCGCACTAACAACATGTCTGAAGATTTACCCAACGTTGCTTGCACCACCACGAATTTCAACCATGATCCCCAAGGAGACTTTTTAGTTATGTCGAAACTCATCCCATCCCCCAAGGCAATTCTGTTAGCGACGCTCGTGTTGCTGACCGGCTTATGCGTCGCTTGTAATTCCGCGCCGTCGCCGGCGCCGACCGCTATGGCTACGCCCGCAGCTACTATGGATCCGTGCGCTACGGTGACAGATGCTGCGCTCATCAAAGAGATCAGCGACAAAATCAAAGCCGATCCGCAATTTGAAAAGCAGTTGGGCCACATTGCCGTCAACAGCAAAAACCGCGTCGTCATGTTGCTCGGCTGGGCCAACGGCGAAGCTGCGGTCAACACGCTGTCGCAATACGCCGGCGCGGTGAAATGCGTGAGCAAGGTTGAGAACCGGCTCAACACCAAACTTACCGTCGGTTGCGGCAATGATCAGGAAGATTGCCCCGGTGTGGGTTGCGTACCCATCGGACAATGCGCTCCGCCCGTGGGCACCGGCCAAAATCAACCCAGCAGTAACAACTAATGATTTGGTGATGATGTGAGCGCGCGCGGCAGCGAGTCGTTTCCGCGCGCGCTCGCTTTCAGTGAAGCTCCCATGAAATCCCCGCGTAATATCATCCTGCTCGCGCTGGCCCTCGTCTTGCTGGCTGGCGTCACCTATCGGTTCACTCATCGTCGCAACGATTCTGCCGCGTCGCCTCGTTTTTCGCCTTCTGAAAAAGTGAAAGCC
>JABFSD010000528.1 GCA_013140935.1 Acidobacteriota bacterium | reverse complement strand
GTTGGGGCGCGGCAATGTGACGCCGTTGCCGCGCCCCAACGCTTCGATCACCAAGCCGCGCACGCCTTCCGCCACAGCAAAGTCAATAAACTTGCCATCGGCTCCGGCGTACATCTTGATGATCTCGACGCGCGGCTCAATCGCATCAGTCTCGATGTATTCACGCCGCGCAGGCCGTCGCGCAATCATCACTTGGTCTTTATCAACAATGCCCAACGCACCGAAATCGCGGCTCTGAAACGTATCGGTCTTTTCGGTATGCGTCTTGGTGACTTCGCCCGCCGCAATGAGCTCATCATTCATCACGACCAACACGCCGAGCGCGCGGGCTTGCGGCGCAGCGGCTACGCGCACCGCAGCTTTCACATTCGCGGGGCCGTCCCAACTGAGTTCGGAACTGTTGCGCATCGCGCCGACGAATACGACGGGCTGGTCAGATTGAATGAGCAAGTCCAATGCATAAGCCGTTTCTTCGAGCGTATCGGTTCCGTGTGTAATGACGACGCCGTCTACGTCAGCCAGCTTGGCGCGAACGGCTTGCGCGAGTTCGAGCATGCGCGCAGGCGTCCAATGCGGGCCGGGCAGCCGCGCGAAATCAACTACGTCGAGTTCGGCAATCAGATCGAGTCCGGGAACTTGCGCGAGTATTTCTGCGCCGGAAAGTTTAGGAACGGCTCCGCCCGATTCGTTTTCGATGCGCATCGAGATCGTTCCGCCCGTGAAAAATAAAGCTATGCGTGGTTTCATCATTTCGTTTTCGTTGCGATTGGAATGCGTACGAGATTGCCTTCATACACCATCCAGAGTTCGCGTTTGATTTCGTCCATCCAGATCGAAGAGCTTTCTACTTTCATGTCTGGTAGCTCGAGCAACTGCGTAAATTTGAAGGCGTAAGTGTCGTATCGTCCGATGCGTGTCAGATTTTTATCGCGTTCATAAATTGCCGCCCAAAACTCGTGCGGCTTGCCCGCAGGCTGTAGTTCCCGAATTTCTTCTACATTGAAAAGCGGACGGAATTCGCCTTTTATGGGTTGCGTAAGTCCCGTCGCAGGATCAAGCAACGCGATGGGGTTGCTTCCTTCAACGCCCTGATAAAAGTGATCGCCCATTAACATTTTGCCGTGCGCCGACAACCAGATCATCGGAAAAGAAACATCCTCACTCGGATTCCCCAACGGATAAACCCGCTTGGTCGCCACTTGATAACGCACCAACTGATAGTCGAAAGGCCGCTCATCTTGCGTATCATTTTGTTGAGGCAGCATTTTGCGAGTAACGTGGCGCACCGCCACCAGCCAATGTTTATCGGGCGACAGCACACCATAGACATAATCATCGCCCAACTCCTTCAACAATGCCGCAGTGAAGGAAAAGCGCGGATAATCGGGCGCAATGCCACGCAGGACGAAAAGATTAGCGAAGTTGGCGTCTATGGTTTCCAATACGGCACGCTCGGTTTGTCGTCCCTGTGATAATTGTTCCTGCAAAAATTCCAGCCACGGCGTACGACAACGTGGTGAATTGCTACTTTTTCCGCCAATGCCTTGCGCTGTGAGGTCACGCCACTCAGGGTAATTTTGTAAGCGGCGCGCTAGAAGTTGTTTTTGCCGTTCGCTGTTCTCTTCGGTCAGCACTTGCAGCCGTCCCGGTTCGCCGCAAAGCGCGAGTGGGCGATAAAGTTCGTCGGGCGGTAACACGGTGAGTGCAGGAAAGAACTTTTCCAGTGCAAAGCCGATTTTGAAATCCCCCGTGCGGCTGAGTTGCAGGAAAAAGCCCGCCAGCGTTTCGTGCAACGTCGCCTCGTGCGCGGGCGTAGGATGCAAGCCCGCCAAACAAATGCGTCGCCCGCCCTCGGCACTGATTCTGACGTACTCATAAAAACCCCTGCGCGCATCCAACTCCCATGAAGCCGGGCCGAGGTCTTCGATCTCAGAGCGTGCGGTCAGGGTTTGCAATGCGGCGAATTCATTCGCTGAAAGCTGCCGCTTACGCCAGTGAGCCGGGTCTAGATAAACCCGCAAGTCAGCGCGGTCGCGCCACACGCGCACTTCAATCGTACCGGGTTGAGAATCCTCATTGCCTGCCACCACCGCGTAAATCGCGTGAGGCGCGTTAGGCGCTTTCAGTTCAACCTGTAACACCTTTTCGCGGTCAGCGAGGCGGTCATAAACGTATTCTGCCGTGTCGTGAAAAACTAATTCTTCAAACGATGCGCCCAAAATCATCGCTTCGCGCGGATGTCGCGCCCAGACGAGTTCGCGGGCGGCGCGGCTGTCTTCAACCATCAAATAGCGCTCGGCGAATTTTTCGAGCGCGGCGTTTTTAAGCAAAGGCGCAACAAGATCAACCGACAAACTGTCGCGCATATATCGCATGCAAGCGAGCAAGGCTTTTTGCGCGAGTACGTCAGAGCCTTTCAGCAAGTCGCGCGCGCGTTCTTCGTTATCGAGCAATGCCACGGCTACGCCCGCTGCCGCGCCGTTGCCGTAAGCCAATTTCACTAGCGCATCGCCCGCGTGCTTTTTCATCGTGTCGCGGCGTTCGAGCGCGAGCATTACGCCGTCGGCATCAACCCAGCCTTCGGCGATGCGTTCGGCAAAGAATTGATCGGCAATGGGCAGCGGTACATTTTGAATGATCTCAAGCAACTGTTTGGCGAGCGGCAGATTGGTGCGACGCAACTGGCGAATGCGCTCAAACAACTTGAGCGTCATACCTTCGGTAGCCGCTAAGGTTTGGCTTTCATGCACTACGCGCCCAATGCTGATGGGCATTGGCAAGGTTTCAGCTTTGCCGTTCAAGTTATACCGGGCGTTGGCAACGTCATCCGCTCCGGTCGGCGCGATCATCTTGCGCGCGAAAGCCTCAAGCGCCGCAGCAATTTCGTCATCGGTAAACCCGCCGCATTCATAAAGCGCCGTGATGAAACCTTCGCGCGGCGCTTCGTCTGTCGTGCGTTCGAGCGCGCGGCGCAAGGCAGGTGCGGCGATAGGATTGCGATAAGCCAACAGGCACTCAGCGGCACGCATCAGCAAATCTTCGTCTGCCTCGTTTTCCAAAATCCAGAGCAAGCCATCCAACGCTTCGGGCAATTGCAACGGCGCTAAACCTTGCAGATAACTCTGCCGCGCTTCCTTATCTGCCCACGATGGATTGGTCAGCCACGGCGTCAGCGCACGGGCGACGTCTTTGATGACGGGCAATTCATTCATTCCGCTGGTCGTGCGAGAGTCGCCCAACCATTCGGCCAGCGTGACAACTGCGCCTTCGTGAACGAGGCGATTGCGGTCGCCGAACAAACGCAAAACCAGCGGCACTAATTCTTTCGGATTTTTGAGCAAGTGGTAATACAGCGTGGGCGCTTCGAGATGCCCCAAACTAAGCGTGCCTTCGCTCACCGTTTTCTCTTTGCCTTCAGGCGTTGCGGCCTTTTTCT
>JABFSD010001155.1 GCA_013140935.1 Acidobacteriota bacterium | reverse complement strand
GGCAACACCATCCGCTAATTAAATGGTTTCCGCTTAATCCCGAAGTCGAAGTAAAGCTGACGCCCGATTTACGCGACCGTTATCTGCCCGCTGCCGATGTGATTATCGCAACTGCGTTTGAAACCGCTTTTGCCGTCAATGAAGCTAGTAACGCCAAAGGTCGCAAATATTATTTTATTCAGCATTTTGAAGACTGGGATGGCGAGGCGGCGCGCGTGCGCGCCACCTGGCAATTGCCGCTGCAAAAAGTTGTCGTGTCTCAATGGCTCCTCGATATTGCGAGCGAGTTGGGAGTCGCTGACGACACGACATATATTCCTTACGGCCTGAATTTTTCCGAATTTCATACAACCAGACCGATTGCCGAACGTACTCAACCGTGTGTGGCAATGATGACGCACTCGCTCAAATTCAAAGGGACGCCTGACGGATTGGAAGCCTTGCGACTCGTGAAGCAGCGCATCCCTGAGTTACAAGCTGTCTTATTCGGCGTCGAAGTGCGTCCAGCCAATGCGCCTGAATGGTGTGAATATATTCAGCAACCTTCGTTGGCTGCCTTGCGCGAAATTTATAACGGCGCGGCTGCTTTTTTATGCCCCAGCATCAGCGAAGGCTGGGGCTTGCCCGCCATGGAGGCGATGGCCTGCGGGTGTGCTTTAGTTGCCGCCGACAATCAAGGCGTACGTGATTTTACGACAGCAAATGAAAATGCTTTGTTAGCCCCGGTAAGGCGTCCTGATTTATTGGCGGAAAGTTTATATGACGTGCTGACGAATGATAACTTGCGCGTTCGATTAGCAACGGCGGCTGAACAGTCGGTGCGTCGTTTCACGTGGGATCGCTCGGTGAACGCCTTTGAGCGCCTGTTGCTCAGAGAACCGATGTCATCATTGATGCAGGAGGCGGTTTGTTAGTCTCTCCGCGCGTGTTTGTCGTTATCGTAAATTACAGCGGCGCGCGTTGGCTACGGCCTTGTCTCGATACTTTGTTGAAAACGAGCTACGTTAATTTTTCTGTGATTGTGGTGGATAACGCTTCTACCGACAACAGTCGTGAAATAATCACGGAGCATTATTCACAAATTACGTTACTGGCCGAAAAGCAAAACCTGGGGTTTTCGGCGGGCAACAATATCGGTATTCGTTACGCATTAGCGTGTCAAGCTGATTACGTGGTGTTGCTTAACCCCGATACGAAAGTGAAACCGAATTGGTTGACGGCATTGATTGACGTAGCTGAAAAAGAACCTGACGTAGGAATTCTGGGCGGCGTGCAGTTGCGCTATGACGATGACGAGTGGAATAGCTGGACGAGCGCGGTGCTGTCTTCAAGGCAAAAAGATTTGCTTACTGACTCGGCGCGTTGCCCTGCCTGGTTGGAAATGGAATGGGTCGAAGGCGCGTGCTTTGCTATCAAGCGAACTGTGCTGGAAAAAGTTGGGCTTTTTGATGCGATTTATTTTTCGTTTTACGAAGAACTCGATTATTGCCGCCGCGCGCGCTATCACGGGTTTCGTACGGCGCTTGTGACAGGTTGTCGGTTGCATCATTTTCGCGGCGGCGTTTGGCAGGCTGATGAACAACGCCGGCGTATGCGCGATTATCAATGTGACAAAAGCCAGTTTATTTATTCGCTGACTGCGCCGGATAAATCTTTGTTGGGGAATTTAAGGAATTACTTTGTTACGTTGGCCGTGAAAGCGAAAGAAGCATTATTGGCGTTACGCTGTCGGCATTTTTTTGCGTTGGCGCTTATGCAATTTTCCGTGTGGCGTAACGGCGCAGCGTTGTGGCGCAAGTGGCGCGCCGACCGTTTGAGATTATCCGGCTATGGCCTTTCCTGAAGTTACGGTAATTATTCCTACGCGCAATCGCCCGCGCGAGTTGGCGGCTTGTTTAACTGCGCTGCAAGCGCAAACTTTTCCTGCCGATAAATTTGAGGTACTCGTTTGCGATGACGGTTCGACCGAAGAGTTAAAATCCATTGTTGCCTCCTTTGAACCCGTTTTGAATCTTCGCTATTTGAGCCAACCGCAAAAAGGCCCGGCGGCGGCGCGTAATTTAGGGATAAGACACGCGCAAGCTGTGTTAGTCGCAATGACGGATAGCGATACTTTGCCGCAGCGCGATTGGCTGGAAAAATTGGTGGAAGCGTTAAACGCCAACCCGCAAGCGATCGGCGCAGAAGGAAAAGTAACTGCCGAACGTCCAGAGGAATTCGCTCCGCTGGGCGAAGGTCCGACGAATTTAACCGGTGGAGTTTATCTCACTTGCAACTGCGCCTATCGCCGCGAGGTGTTAATCAAAGCAGGCGGTTTTGACGAATCGTTTCCTTATCCCGCTTATGAAGATGTCGAGTTAGCCGCGCGCACGCAGCAATGGGGTGAAATCGTGTGGCAGCCCGACGCCGTTGTTTACCATCCGCGCCGTCCGCTTACGGCTGCTACCGTACTGAAAAAATTACGGCATTGGGAATATGTGTTAATTATGGGCTGCCGTTATGGTTATTTGGGTTGGCGACGTTATCCTGTTAAATCCGCCGCTTTGCGCGTGATGTTGTTGTCGTTAATTGCTTTGCCGTTGTCAAAGCTGAAAGACGCTTTTTGCTGGTTGCTGAAAAAACCTTTTGTGGCTCTCAAGCTGGGCGGGTTCGGCGTATTGGAATCGTTAGGCGCATTGTGGTTCGTCTTTCCTTGCATCGTTTCAGGCAGTTATAAAAAGAAAATTAAACGCCAAAATTATTTATCTGAACCAGCCTTGTCTAAATGACCAACGATCCACTGATAGCCATTGTGATTTTGACCTATCGCTCTGAGGCGATCATTGAACGCTGCCTGGAATCGTTTGCGCAGTTGCGTTATCCCAACGCTTCATTTCTGATTGTGGATAACGATTCACGCGATGCCACGGCAGATATTGTGCTTACCAGGTTCCCGCAAATAAGTTTTATTCCGGCAGGCGGTAACGGCGGTTATACGGGCGGTAATAATCTGGGGATTGAGCAAGCGATAAAACAAGGCGCGAAATACGTGTTAATCGTCAACCCGGATACGGTTTTACAAAATCCTGATTTTTTAACCGAAATGGTTGGTTATTGCGAAACCCAGCCGCGTTTGGGCATCGCAGGCCCGCGCGTGTTTTTGCGTGCGATTGATACCATACAAAACACGATTCTTTTCCCGCCCGGCTTAGGGCGCAACGTCGTGCATTGGTTTCGCTATCGTTGGAATTCGCAGTTCGCTCAACTTTCCGGTGCTGCGGTGGCTTCGGCGGAAATGCTGAACGGCGTATGCGTGTTATTCCGCACGGAATGTTTGCAACAAATCGGATTATTCGACGAGCCGATTTTTATGTATATCGAAGACGCCGATCTGGCTTATCGCGCCCGGCTGGCGCATTGGGAGATTCGCTATTTGCCGATTGACAGTGTTATCCACGAACAAAAGGAAGAGGGCTATCACGAAACCGGTTTTGCCGCGTGGCTGTTAAAACGTAACTCGGTTTATTATTTGTTAAAAATCGGTCGCCGGGCAGAAGCGTGGGGTTACGCCAGTTGCTCGCTCGCGTTGTTTTTCGTGAAACTTTGTTTGAGCGCAAGACGCCGTGGTTTTCAGGCATACGGGGTCTTTTTGCTGAAAATGATAAAAAGTTATACCGCCCTGTTTTGCGGGCAAACCATCGGACAGCGTTGGTCAGAGCGATGAAACGTAAGGCACTTTCTTTTTTGGCAGTAATTAGTTTGATTTGGTCGGCGTCACAGCTTGTTACTGCCCAATCAGTTATTCCGGCACGGCGACCGACTGGCTCGTCAGGGTACGCTTTGCCGCTGGCCGGGCACTGGAACACCGGCGAAACGCCAGAAGGTTTCACGCCGAAATACCAAATGCGGTTACTTGCAGACGGTCGCCACATTCTGCCGTGGTTTCAGATGCCGAGCCTGGATGCGAGTACAAAAAATCCTTATTGGATTGATTATTACGAACCGGCCATTCGCAACGCTGCGCGTTTGCGGTTGCCGATTTCGTTTATCGGCACGCAATGGGAAATCTGGTTGTCGAGTAACAAAGAATATCTTGAGTTACCTTTGGCGGAAAATCCAAATGTTGTTTCCCCGGCAGGGCAATTACAACACGTGGTCTCGCCGTTCGGTGGCGTCAGTGCCTGGCACGCTGTCGGGAAACGCTGGACCCAAACCGCTTGGATTAAACGATTGCAGGAAATCTATCCTGACCCACCTTACGTTTTGTTTATTTCTAATAACGAACATCCGAAATTGGAATGGCCGCAGGTAGAAACCGACGCGCGTTATTTATCGCTTCATGGCAAAGGACGTGACGATGATTTCAAACGGCAAGTTACCAGTGAAGGTTGGATCGAACGTTATCGCGCTTTGCAGGAAGGCTTGCGCGACGGCCTAGCGGATGAGCCGTGGCAGCGTCGCGCGCGCTTTCTGGCTTACAACGCCGTAGGCCCCTCACACTTTGCGCGTTGGGAAGGGTGGAAAGAATACTCGCTTTATGTGCCGGGACGCATTGACCCGTGGGCGCTGGCCTGGGGCGGAGGTTCGGCTCCTTATTATGTTTTTAACTGGAGCGCGACCACCGATTTTACCGTTCATAGCCCGCAAATCGAGGCAATGAATTGGGTGTTCATGCATGAAGAAGCGCGCCGACTGAATCCTGAATTTATTTTTGAGCTTTCTACCTGGGACGGGCATGAGCCCGAAGCAGCGAATGATAAATGGAAATATTATCAGCAACTCGGTCAGCAGTTTTCACCCGAACGTTATGCGGGTTACATCAAGTTTGGGTTGTGGCTGATGCGTCCGCCGCTGGTGCGTGAGTTCCGTGCTTATCGAGCTTCTGTAAGTGACTTTGAAAAATATTTTGCACCGGTTTTGTCAGCCGTTGACCGAATTTATCGTAACGCCCTGTTGCGCGAATTCTGGCAAAAAGGGCAACTCGTACCGAATCGCGCAGCAGTGCATCCTTACCAAGTTGACGTTCCCCGCGAATATCAAACTGTAGATCGTTGGTACTTGCTCAACACCTCGCTTGACCCGCCGCGCCCGTGGCGGTTGAACACCGCCTTGCCGGTATTTTCGCTGGCGTTGGTGCAAGGGCAAGCTCCGCGACGCAAGTGGTTGGTATACGCGCACGCTCCATTGTATGCACAGGCTGAGGTTAGTGTCACGATTCCTGACTATCGTCCAGTGACGATTCAGGCTCCGATTGAAGGTGCGTTCTTTTTGGTGGATGAACGGCGCGGGCAAGTGACGGAATTGAAATAGCGCGGCTCCTATTTGAAAAAAATGCTTTTACTCAGCAACGTGCCGTCACCTTATTTGTCGCCGGTTTATGCTCGGCTCAAAAACATAGACACGGAGGACTGGCAAATTTGTTATGTGTCCGCCTGGAACACTGATGTCGGTTGGTCGTCTGCCAACGCCCGTGAATTCATTTCGGCGGAAGATATTTTTTTAGCAGAACGGTTTCCTCGATTGGCTGATCGCTTGGGCGTTCAGGTTGCCGCAACGTTGGCTTTATTGCTGAAGCTCACAAAAGAGGGCGCAGATTATTTTTTGATTTATGGCTATACGCGCTTGCCGCAATTGCTTTTGATCGGATGGGCGTTCATTTCTCGCACGCCTTTCGCGGTGGCGGGCGACGCTAACTATTATTTGGACGAAGCGCGCGGCTGGCGGCGAATAGTGAAGCGCCAATGGCTGGGTTGGCTATCGCATCGCGCCGCAGCCTTGATCGCAGTGGGAACAGCCTGCCGGTTATTTTGGCAATCGTATGGAGCGCAAGCAGATCGAATCTTCCATGTTGGATTCGCCGTTGATAACGATTATTTTCGTGAAAGCAGTAAACGTGAGTTTTCTCAGGCTGAAAAACTCAAGCAAGAATGGGGCTGGCAACATCGCACGGTATTTCTTTATGTCGGCAGGTTAATCGAACGGAAGAACGTTCATCGGCTGATCGCGGCGGTGCAACAGTTATGCGAGTTACCTATTGCGCTGGTAATTGCCGGTGATGGAGAAGAGCGCGAGCGGTTAGTTGAGCTGGCAAACGACAACCCATACATCAAGTTTGTCGGCTCACTCACTCAGGCTGAGTTGCCTTTGTGTTATTCCTTGTCAGACGTGCTCGTGTTACCTGCGCGCGCCGAGCCTTGGGGACTGGTGGTGAATGAAGCAATGGCCTGCGGCCTGACTGTTATTGCGCATCAGCATTGCGGAGCCGCCGCTGATTTGGTTAATGACGAAACCGGCGTGGTTTTGCAAAGCTACGAAACCTTGGAACTCGCCGCTGCCATAAGATTGTTAGCCCAAGACGCCGATGGCTTAGCGCGGCGTAAACTAAAATCCCGCGTACGAATCGCCGCGTGGTCAATTCCGCAAGCGGCAGCGCAATTGCGCCGGGCGATTGACGCAACGAAAAAAAAGGCGTGAAATGATAGTCGCCAGTTTATTGGTCATCTCTGTTTTAGGGTTGTTGTATTTTCGGTTTACTGACCGCTTTTTGCGTGCTTATGGATTGTTTTTTTTGATCTTGCTGTTTTTCGTGGTGAATAAAGGTTCGCTAGCCGAAAGCGAAACTTTGAGCGGCGAATCACAAGGGCCGTTAGATGCGTTGCGCTGGCTATTGCTCGGCGCTTTGTTATTTGTTTCCTTACGCGAAAAGCAACAAAGAGGCTTTCGCATAGACGCAGTTTTGTCGGTACTGGTTGCGCTGTTCGGATTAGATATTCTGGTTTCGACGGCTTATGCCGAAGACACTCGGTATTCACTGCTCCGTGCTTTGAGCTATTTGTTATTGTTAGTTGCTGTTATTGTGGGAGCTTTGCGTTATTTGTATTGGCGGGCTAAGTGCCTGCAATTTTTTCGGTTTCATTATTACGTGGCAATGAGTTTGTTGCCGCTGCCTTTGTTGCTGCACTTCATCGGATTGGGTGCTTATGGCGCGACCGTGCTGAACGGACAATATGCCGGGCCCTTCGGGAATCAGAATTTATTCGGGATCTTTTCGGCTTTGATTACGCCGTATGTGTTGTTTCATTGGAACGTAGAGACCCTTTCTCGTCGTGATCGCATTATTGACGGCACGTTATTGGCTGTGATTTTTGTCGGCCTGTGGTTGTCAAATTCACGTGGTGGATTGCTGGCGACTTTGATCTCAGTCGGAACCTATTTCTTTATCGTTAATCTGGAAAGCCGCTTGAAGATTATGGTCTCGGCGATTTTGTTGTCAGCGGCGTTTACGCTTTTTCCCACGGTGAAAAGCAACGTGATGAGCTTTATTCGCAAAGACACAATTGAACGCGCTGAAATCACCGACGTGACGACCCAGATTCTGGAAGAACGCCGTTATGTTTTATGGAAGGGCGTATGGCCGATTTATTGGGACGCCAAAATGACCGGCTATGGTTTTGCCACCTCGCACTTGCTGGCGTTTCCGTTTTCCGGCGATAAGGTTGCTGGCCGCCACGTGCATAACAGTTACCTTGAGTTATTCGGTGACTTGGGCTTGCCAGGCATTGGGCTATTGCTGCTGATTTTTTATCGAATGCTGAGTTGCGGCCTGAATCTCATTCAACGGCACGAAGGGTATTTGCAACGGAACATCAACGCGGTGTTTCTCGCGGTTTTTATGGCAGGACTGGTAAATGCCTTTTTTGAAAGCTGGATGTTTTCGGTGGGCAATATAATCTCACTTATGTGTTGGTTGCCCATCAGCGGCATCGTGGCACAATGGGCTTGGGCACCTGCGCCGCAGGCTGCTAACCAACCGGCAGCTGCGATGCCGCGTGAATTGCAAACTTCGGCTTCTTAAATCAGGTGGCGAATATCTTGCTGAACGCGCTTTCTTCCACCGCAGGAGGAGGACTGACATACCTTTATAACGTGTTACCCCGGTTGTCACGACGGGAAAAGTTTAATAAGTTCACGGTGTTATTGCCTGCCGATTTTGAGATGAAGACCGATACTGAGATTGAGATGGTCAGATTGCCGGAAGCATCATTGCTAGCTCGTTTCAAATGGGAACAAATAACTTTACGGAATGAGTTGAAACGGCGGAACATTGACCTGCTAATTTCGCTGGGGAATTTCGCCTTGTTACGCTCGCCCATGCCGCAGATATTATTCAGCCGTAATGAGCTTTATTATTCCGACTATTTCAGGCGCGACTTATGGCAGCGCCGCGCGTGGCGAATGCTGGCTGAACACGAATTGAAAGCCTGGCTGGCAGGCAGGTCATTAGGCGCAGCTTCGCACCACGTCGTTCCAACGGCGGCAATGTCGGCGCATTTACGCAAAGCGGGAGTTTTGTCAGATGCCATTGCGGTGTTGCCGTTTGGGTTTGACCCGGAAATATTTACTCAATCCAAAGAACCGCTGGCAGCGGAGCAACTTGCCAAATTACAGTCCACGCCCACTGCGTCGAAGATTTTGTACGTCAGTCATTATAACTACTTTCGCAATTTCGAGACGCTGCTGCGTGCGCTGCCGCTAATTAAAGAAAAGATTGGGCGACCGGTTCAATTAGTGCTAACTACAGAGTTACGGCGTGATGGGAATTATGGCGGTTACGACGCCACGCGGGATGTCGAGTTAATCGAGCGACTCAAGCTCACTGACGACTTGGTTATGTTGGGCGCAGTCGCTTATCGTCAATTGCATGAGGTTTATCGTGCTTGCGATTTGTTTGCTTGCCCTTCTTACGCTGAAAGTTTCGGCCACCCGTTGCTAGAAGCGATGGCGAACGATTTGCCTGTGATTGCGGCGAACTTGCCCGTGCATCGAGAAATCTGTCAAAACGCGGCGACGTACTTTGACGTGTTTGATGAAACTGAGTTAGCCATACGCGTTGCCGAAGTGCTGAAGGACGAGCCGTTACGAAAGCGATTAGTTGAGGCAGGTCGGCAGCGGGTCAAGGAATTTTCGTGGGATGCGCACGTAGAAGGCTTAATGCAATTGATGGATGAGGTTTTGTCAGCCGCATGAGTAACTTAACTCATTTAGCCATCTCGGTAGTGATTCCAGTTAAAAATGAAGCGCGAAATATCTCTGCCTGTCTGGCTTCCGTGCAATGGGCGAATGAGGTGTGGGTGGTAGATTCGCATAGCACGGATGAGACGGTCGGATTAGCGCAGGCGCACGGTGCCCGCGTGGCGCAATTTGATTATTATCTAGGGGGGCCGAAGAAAAAGAACTGGGCGCTCGAAAATCTGAGTTTCAACAATGAATGGGTTTTGTTGTTAGACGCTGACGAGCGCGTTACGCCCGAACTGGAAAAAGAAATCCGCGAGTTGTGGCAACAGGCCGATCAAGCAGATGGTTATTATTTGAATCGCAAGCTGATTTTTTTAGGGCGCTGGATTAAGCATTGCGGCTGGTATCCGAGTTGGAATTTACGTTTATTCAAACATAGGCTGGGCCGTTACGAACGCTTGCAGACCGAGAAGGTCGAAAACACAGGTGATGTAGAAGTGCATGAACACGTCGTATTGACGGGCCGGGCGGCTTATTTGCAGAACGATTTGTTACACGAAGATTTCAAAAGCATCTATCATTTCATCGAACGCCATAATCGTTATTCGACCTGGGATGCACAGGTTTATCACAATTTGGCAAATGAAGTGGAAGGTAATAATGCCTTGCGCGCTTCGTTTTGGGGAACACCACTCGAACGCAAACGTTTTCTCAAACGCTGGTGGGCGCGGTTGCCGGGGCGGCCTTTGTTACGCTTTTTATGGATGTATGTAATTCAACGCGGTTTTCTGGATGGTCGTCCGGGATTGATCTTTTGCACCTTGATGACCATGCACGAAGCGGTAATTTCAGCCAAGCTCTATGAGCATCGGTTACAGCAAAAGCAAAACTCGCTTCCTTCGTTAGCGCTTCCCACCTCAGACGCACCGCAAGAATGACCTCATCTCAACGCGGAGCCTTTCCTTTTCAATGGGCGTTAAGTTGGTCATTGCTGGTAGGGGCGATTTATTTCCTTCCGCAAGCAATGCACCTGTGGCACACCCGTATGCCGTCAGTGTTGCTCGAAGAAAACCTGGATGAAATGGCTTATGCCGTGTGGGCTTCGCGGGCGGCAGGTGAGCATTCCAATCAGCCAGACCCTTATCAAGTCAATCAGGGAAAAAACGTTTCGGTTTCTTTTGCTACGGTGCAGCCGTTGCCAGCCTGGGTAATTGGTAATCTGGCGCGAATTACTCGGTTACCTGTCACAATTATTTTTGGATTAGGTAGCTTTCTGTGGCCGGCGGTTATCGCTTTCTTTTTTTTTGTGATCGCGTGGTTGATGGGAATACCAGACCGCGTGAGTTTGACACTGAGCGTAGTGTTTTCTTTGCTCATGCTACCGCCGGTTTTGTGGTTGATGCAGTGGCGTTACGTGGCGGCGTTATTGGCTGATAGCTATCCGGGCTTTCGGCTGACGTTACCATACAGCCGCCGTTACCAGCCGCAATTTACGGCAGTGATTCACTATGCCTGCATCGCTTTTTCGCTGATGTTGTTACAGGCAGAGCGTTTGAAGCTGAGGCGATTGGCCGGAATTGTGGCAGGTCTTGCATTCGGTTTGAGCTTTTACTGTTATTATTTTAGTTGGACGTTATTGCTTGGCTGGTTTGTTTTAGGCGGCTTTTTCGTATGGGCACGGCGGCGCGAGCGATGTAAAGAATGGGGGATGGCGACTTTGTTAGGGGTGCTAATTGCCATTCCTTATTTTGTGACGCTCGCGCGGCACTTTGGCGACATCAGCAGTTCAGCGGCTTCTGCGCGAGTACGCAGTCTGCCTTCCGACCCGGCGATTCAAGTTACGTTGTTGATTTGCTTGTTGCTGGCGGGTGTGATGTGGTTCGATAAAAC
>JABFSD010000894.1 GCA_013140935.1 Acidobacteriota bacterium | reverse complement strand
CTCGAACGCGGTTTGCTCGGCGTGCCACTCGATCCCACCAAAGTCAACGCCACCGGCTTGAACTTGCGCGGCATCGAGTTCCGTTACAAAACGCCTTACACGCAAGGTTACAACCTGATGGTGCAATACGAACTGGGCACGGGTAACTCGCTCGAAGTCGGTTACGTCGCCTCGCTCGGTCGCCATCTCGAAGCCTTCATCGGCACGAATCTACAGAACAAAATTCTGCCGCCGGGACAAGGCTTGAATCCGCAAAATTACGTTCCGTTCCCGACCTTCGCGCGCGGTTCGTCTTATGCGGCGACGGCGGGCAACAGCCACTATCACGCGCTGCAATCGAAGTACCAACGGCGCATGAGCAAGGGCCTGGACATGCTCGTGTCTTACACTTACAGCAAGACGCTCACGAACGCGGGCGACTTGTTGAGCAACGGCGGCGCAGGCGGTTATCGCGCCGTAGGCATCCTGGGCATCTCGCCGGAAATGGCGCGCGCGAGTTTCGATGTGCGACACGGGCTGATCGTGAGCGGCAATTACGATTTGCCGTTCGGCAAGGGCAAGCAGTTCTTGAACAGCATGAACCCCGTTGGCAACATCGTGTTGGGCGGGTGGAGTACGAACTTTGTTTATTCGTATTACACCGGCCAGCCGCAAGTTATCGGTTGTACGATTGCGACGACCGAAGGGCTGGGCTGCAATTCGCTGACAGTGTCGGGCACGAATCCCTATCAGGACACGCGCGATGCGCAGGGTTACAAAGTGATTTGGAATCCGGCGGCGTTCACCAATCCGCCGCGCGCTACGGCAATTGGACAAACCGATTTGTCACCGTTGGGCGGAGGCCGCAATCAGTTGAGCGGCCCCTCGCAATTCGGCGTAGACTTTTCGGTGTTCAAGAGCTTTCAGATCAAGGAACGCATCCGCACGGAATTCCGCGCGGAGTTTTTCAACCTGACGAATACGCCGACGTTCAACCTTCCGACCGCGAACTTCCAGGCAGCCAATTTCGGACGCCTCGAATTCCAGCGGAATAATCCGCGTCAGGTGCAACTGGCGCTGAAGCTGTATTTCTAAACCCATAAGCATGTAGTCCCGCCTTCAGGCGGAATGACTTGATGAGCAAGACTTTCCGCCTGAAAGCGGGACTACGTTTTTTTGATGTCCCGCTTTACCCAAAACATCTTGAGCCTGATGCTCGCGCTGACAGTGACGGCGCTCGCACAAGTTCCACCCGCGCAACTTGAACGCCAACTGAAACAAGCGGCGCAAAGCAAGCCAAACGATTTCACCGCGCAACATCAACTCGGCGAGTTTTACCTGCAACAAAAACGACTCAACGAAGCGATCCCTTTTCTCGAACGTGCGCAGCGACTCGATGCGACGCATTACGTGAACGCTTATGACCTCGCGCTGGCTTATGTGCTGACGGGTCACGCTGACAAAGCTCGCGCGCAAATTACCGCGACCTTGCAAGTGCGCGAAGCGGCAGAGCTTTACGCCTTGCGCGGCGAGGTCGAAGAGAAAGCGAGTGATGTGCATGCCGCTGCCGCTGCCTATTATCGCGCGGCTGAATTGGAACCGAGCGAAAAGCATTTGCTCAGTCTCGGCAATTTGTTGGTGCGTTCGACCAATTACAACGAGGCGATAAAGTTTTTCAGCTTTGGCTTGGAAAAATATCCGCGTTCGGCGCAACTCAAGGTCGGGCTGGGCATCACCCAATACTCGCAAGGGCAATACGAACAAGCCGTGCAAACCCTCTGTGCCGCCGTTGATCTTGACCCGACCGATGCGCGGCCTTATTTGTTTTTAGGTGAGATGTATGGCGTTGCGCCGACGCTGACCGAAGAGATCACGGCGCGCATGGCGCAATTCATCGAGCGACATCCACAGAACCCGAAAGCACATTTTTTTTACGCGCTGAATTTGCGGTACGGACGCCGCGATGGCCGCGCAGTTGATCTGGCGCGCGTCGAACAGGCGTTGCAAAAAGCCATCGCGCTCGATGCCAAGTTGTCGCTCGCGCATTACGAACTCGGCTTGCTTTATGCCGAACGCGAGCAAACTGCGGCAGCCATTCGCTCGCTGCAAACCGCCGTGCGGCTCGAACCCAATTTGACCAAAGCGCATTACCGGCTCGCACAACTTTATCAACGTAACGGGCAGAGCCAGTTGGCGGCGCGTTCGCTCGCAACGTTTAAGCGTCTCAAAACGCAGGAAGAGATTACGAAAAAGGACTGACGTGAAACGCCTACCTAAATCTTGAACACCACTATGAAAACTATCACCACCATATTCGTTCTTTGTTTGCTGGCGGTTGCCGCCGTTTCAGCGCAAGACTCACGCGGACAAATCATCGGGCGCGTCAATGATGCCAGCGGCGCAGCGGTTCCGGCGGCGGAAGTCAAAGTCACCAACGCTGCCACCGGCGTCACGCTGTCCAGCACGACGAATGAACAAGGCAACTATGAGGCGCTCTATTTGCAGCCCGGCATCTATACCGTGCGCGCGACCGCGACGGGATTCAAAAGTTACGCGCGCGAAAATCTCGAAGTGCGTGTCAGCGACCGCCTTAACGTAGACATCTCTCTCGAACTCGGCGCAGTCACTGAAACGGTGAACGTGACCGCGACGACGCCGTTGCTGGAATCCACCAACGCCAACCTCGGCGATGTCGTAGACGAACGCCGCATCACCGAATTGCCGTTGTCGGGTGGGAACGCGATTACGTTGATGCGATTCACGACGGGACTGAATGATTACGCTGCGCCGAATCATCCGAGCCTCGCTGCCGGAATGGACGCCGTCTCAAACGTAGGCGTCAACGGCACGCGCGGCGGCAACGTAGAGTTTTCAGTCAACGGCGTGCCGAATATGGCCAGCACATTCGCGGCCTATTCGCCGCCCGCCGACATGGTGCAGGAATTCAAAGTGCAGACTTCGACGTATGACGCCAGCGTAGGCCACGTAGGCGGCGGCAACGTGAACCTGGTGTTGAAATCTGGCACGAATAAATTTCACGGCTCGCTTTATGAATTTCACACCAACAACTCGTTGCAGGCGACCGATATTTTTCAGCGGCAGTTTTATTACGACCCGGCTTCGGGGCCGCAAACGCCTGAGAAATTCAAAACCGTTTCGCCGCAAACGATTCTCAATCGCTTCGGCGGAACCATCGGCGGGCCGGTGTGGGTTCCCAAAGTTTATAACGGCAAAAGCCGCACGTTCTGGATTTATGGCTATGAAGGCTTTCGGCGTCCGGGCGTCGAGCGCGGCAATTATTTTTATACCGTGCCGACGGCGGCGCAGCGCAGCGGCGACTTTTCGGCCCTGCTCGGCGCGAACCAATGCACCAACGCGACGGCTACGGTTGGCGTATGCGGCGGCGCATTCACGACGCCGTTGATGGTGACTGACAACACCGGGCGCAGCTTGCAAGC
>JABFSD010000340.1 GCA_013140935.1 Acidobacteriota bacterium | reverse complement strand
CTATCAAGGCTTGCGCCGTCGTTGCGGTGCAACGATTCCACGGCGGCGTGAAGGCCGGGAACCAGCTTGTGCCAAAGGCTTCATTCATTCGTGCTTGTCCGGCGGCGAGATCGGCGTATTGCGTTTCGTAATCACGGCTCGCACCGAATTCGCATTTCTTGCCGATGGTTTCGTGGTTAGTGTGTCGCCAGCCGTGTTGATGCAATTCGATCAAGCCGCATGAGTTTGTGAGTAAGCGAACCGCTTCACTGGTTAAACGCTCTGGAATAATGGCGAGGCTGATTGGCGTTTCATTTTTTGCGCAAAGCGCGAGCAACTGACGCAGCTTTGGTTCATCGCTTGCCACATCATCATTCCGCAGGAAGCACGAGAGCGGTTGATTTCGTTCGATCAAGGCTGTTTCCAAAGGCGTGAGGTTGCGCGTTCGTAGTTCCGCCTTTAGGCGGGTGGTTTGAGAAAGCAAAGCCCGCCTAAAGGCGGAACTACGAACGCGCTGGCAATCTTTTTTGGGGTGCTGCTTCATTTGCTCAAGCTATAAGGCAGATAGGCTCTGCACCAGAATCGCCGCCGTACGATTGGCTCCATCTAAATCAATATTCTGTGCAGGAGCCACCTGAACGGAACGCAAGCGCCGCGTAATTTCGTTGGCGCAATATCGTGGCGTGAGTTGAGCGGGTTCGATTACGCCGACCAACCCTAGTTGCGCGAGTTTGTGTGCGCGCCGCGTTTGTTCGTCATTGTCGTGTTCGTGAAAGGGATAAACCAGCGCATCGGCGCGTGCCGCCAGAATATCCATACACGTGTTGTAACCCGCCATGCTGATCGAAAGCGAAGCGCGCCGCAGCCACGCAGGGAACTCAGTCGTATGCCGCGAGAGCGTGACGTGCGGCAACAGTGCGGCCTGTATGCGCAACTGTTCAAACACGTCAGCCGGGATATGCGGGCCGGTGAAAACCTGTATGCCATGTGGCGTCGCCACCAAAGGCGATGCGGCGAAAACGCATTCGATGAGTTCGTGGCCTACGCGCCCGCCGCCGATGCTGACGAGGATGAGTGGCACGCTTTCATGGTGGGTCACTTCCGGCGAAGGCTGCGCAACGTAACCCGTGTAATGCAACGGACAAGTAAGATCGGCGACGCCGCCAAAGCTCTCTTCGAGCGTTTGCACGCGCGGGTCGGCATGCACCAAAAGCCAGTCGAAGTATTGATTCATCGTCTTGACGACGTCGGTTTGATAACGGTTCTGCTGCGCGCGAGTGACTAAAATGTCGCGGAGGCTGCACGCGATTTTGATTTGCGGGTTGGTGGCGCGGGCGTGCGCCAGCAAAGGCAATAACTCGAATTTGAATTTGCCGCGTCCGAAAGGGAACAACTCGATCATCAGCGCATCAGGCGCGAAACGATCAAACGTAGCCAGCAACAACTCTTTTCGTTGCGCCTTCACTTCTTCGAGCGTGGCCTCGCCATCAACGACATAAAGGTTTTCAAACGCAGTGTCAGAACGCAGCGCGGGCAGGTAAACGACTTCGACCCAAGCAGGCCAGTCGAAGCCGGGAATGCTTTCGCCGCCGTATAAAAAGCACACCTCGAAATCGCGCAGCGCAAATAATAACTCGCGGCTGCGGATGAAATGTCCGATGCCGAGCAGCGATTGGCAATAAAACAAAATGCGCTTTTTCATCTTTATTTTACGAAGGGGTGGTGCTGCAATCGTTCGAGAAAGAGTCGAAGCAAGACGTTCACGTTCGCTTCGGCATCGAATTGACGAATAACTTTTTCACGCGCCGCCCGCCCCAATTGCTCGCGCAACGCGTGTGCGGCGAGCAATTGTTCTAACGCATCGGCCAACGCCACTGCATCTTTGGGCGCTACGAGCCAGCCGCTCACGCCGTGTTCGATCAATTCGGGAATGCCCGACACCGTCGTTGAAACTACGGGCAAGCCCGCCGCCATCGCCTCGACCAATACGTTCGGAATGCCGTCGCGGTCGCCGTTTTCCGCGATCTGGCAAGCCAGTGCAAACAGCGTCACTTGCTGATAAATCTGCTTCAGTTCTTCCTGTGTGACGGCGGGGCGCAAACGAACTACGTCTGATAGATCAAGTTCTTCGATGAGCTTCACGATGCCGGGTTCGCCTACGCCCGCGCCGCTGATGAAGAGCAGTTCAAACCGAATGCCGCGCTCTTTTAGCAAACGACAGGCTTGCAATAAAACCGGGAAGCCTTTTTTTTCGACGACGCGGCCTACGGTGAGAATGACGGGCGGATTGAGTTCGATTGATTGCGCGCGCGGCGTGAACGCTTGCGTATCCAGTCCGTGATAGACGGTGTGAATCGGTGTCGTCACACCTAAAGCAGATAAATGCGTGTGGTTCGCTTGCGTACACGTCACGGCGAATTCAGCGCGACGCAATTTCGTCGGTAGCAAATCGCCGGGGTTCAATGCCGCCACGTAAATGTCTTTGGCGTGCGCCGTGAAACTGAACGGAATGCCACTCAAGCGGCTGGCGAACATGGCTACGGTCGTTGCCGAATGGCAGAAATGCGCGTGCAGATGTTTGATGGTGCCGAGCGATAAAACTTCGTGCGCGATGATTCCGCCTTGCAAAAACTCTTTGAAAAAGTTGGTCGCCAGTTGACGGCCTTCACGATGTTTGATGGCGAGGCGCACTGCCATCAGCAAGGTTGCGGCATAAGCCAGCGGACGCGCTTTGAATAGTTGTTTATGGCCGGCTTGCCACGCGGCAGTATTCGCTTGCAGCCACGCAAAGAGAGAAGAGGCTGCGCTCATCGAACTGAATGGCGGAAGGTAATGCAGCGGCGCTTGAGTGGCGTCTACGACCGCGTGGCGCCGCGGGTCGGTGAGCGTGAGCATTGAGAACAAGCGCAAGCGCAGGCCGCGTTGTTCAAGCAAATAGATTTCGTTGGCGATGAAGGTTTCAGACGTGCGCGGATAGCTTTTAAGGAGGTAGCCGATTTCAGCAGCGATAGGTTGCGTCATGAGGCGAAAAACGTAGAGGCGCAAAATCTTGCGCCTCTACTGATTCGTTACGCAGGTGCGAGTTAATCCTCTACCTTCGGTTCGATGCGCACGTAATCAATGCCCGACGCCACCAACGCATAAGGCAATCGCACGAGCGTATCGTTGTATACCTTCACCGTCTCGACGTAATCGCGCTTGCCGCCGTTGGTGCCGTTGATCGCGCCTTTGAACTCTTCGATCAAACGCAGGTAAGCGTCATTTGCTTTGAGGTCGGGATAAGTGTCGGCCAGATTCACGATGCCGTCGGAATTCGATGCAATGTCGCGGTCAGTGTAAAGCAGCGCGTCCTGATCGTTATTCTTGAGCGCATCGTTGAGCGCGGTGCGAAAGCCTTGCCATTGCGACAACATCGGCGGGTCTGACTTGATGACGGCTTTGGCGGTTTCGAGCGCCTT
>JABFSD010000442.1 GCA_013140935.1 Acidobacteriota bacterium | reverse complement strand
AATCGCCGCCCGCCGCGACGTTGACGCGGGTCGCCCGCGCCGCCATTTTGCAGTCTCCGACGAAGAGCAACCCGCGTCGTTGCAGCGTCGCGCGTACCCGTTCGATTTCCGGCACATACAGCGGATCATCCGCACACGCGCCGTTCGTCACCGTCACGGTCAGCGGCAGTCCGAGCGGATCGAGCGTCGAGAGATTGATTTTCAACTGCGGCAGATCGGGACGATGATCCTTGCTGTGTCCCAACTGCAAGAACCCGTCCGGCGTAATCGTCCCGTAAGACTTCGCCGTCGTACTATCCAACCGAATCGTATTGCCCGTCAGATCGTATACGCGGATCAACCGTTGATTGAGCAGGTCTTCAAAACGCTGCCAGCCCGCGTCATCGCTCAAGTAGCGCAACGCCTGCGCCAACCGGTCATCGGTGAAATCGGTCGCCACGAGCGCGACGCCGAAACTGGTTTGGAGCGTGTGCAACCGTTGCTCGGCCCAGGGCTGCAGATGACTCAAACGATGATTGCTTTCCGAGACGACGAAGACCAACCACGCCGATACCAGATGACCGAAGCTCAAGCCGCTCCAATTTCGATGGATTTTGAAGGCTTGATTGAACAGTTCCGGCACGCCCATCTCGCGCAATTGGGCAATCAATACCGGCAGGTCGTCTACACGCTCTTGGAGGACAGGTAAGCTCTTGGGTTTATTTGACATACCGCGAGCTTACTGGATTTACCTATCTCAATAAAAAATGCGCGAAACGTGAGAGGTAAACAACGACCTCGAACTTTCACGCGGCCTGAACCATACGCTCAGCCAGCAGTATTACGATTTGGCTGATGACCTGGCGCGACTCGCCACTCACTCAGCGCGCCCCCGGCTGGCTTACCTCCTGCTCGAATTTGTGCCTGAAGCCACACCGACTTCAACCGGCGAACTGAGGCTGCCCTTGCCGTTCAAACACACTACGATGGCTAGCTGGCTGGCAATCAGGCCGGAACACCTCAGTCGCTCATTGAAAGCATTGGAGCAGGACGGCGTCATTCGGCGTGGCAAAAGCGAGGTTGGGCGACAGCGTGTGTTTCGTCCTTTTCCCGGGCCGTCGCCGCCAGCGCCAAGCAGCGCTTCTTTCTTTTCTTTCTTCAACAACACAATTGAAACCGCCTGAAGCGCCAAGTCGCTTCAAGCCAACTGGAGGTTTTATGCCAGATGCCAATTTTGCCGTTCCGCCCAAACGCTCCCCTAAAGAACTGTATGACGAAGCTCTATTGCTGCTCGACAAAATCGTGCCGCAGGTCTTACACCGCTACTGGCTTGGGTATACAGCGGATGATGTCAATCGCTTCACAGGGCGGATAACCCTGCTGTTACTGATGGACGATCACGCAAAGTTGCGAGACTTAAAAGACCCAACGAAGTTGGAGCCGTGGTTGCGGAGCGTGATAAAAAACGAAGTACTCGACACCAGAAAACAGGAGAGTCGCGACGACCGTCTTGATGACCTGCCGGAGACGTAGTTTGTTCAGCCACCGGAGCAGGAAGATTTGACAGAGCTACACGAGGAACAAGCCTTGGTGAGAAAGGTATTGAGAAAATTGCCTGCGGAGGAACAAGAACTTTACCGCCTTTGGTGTGTGGAAGAACTATCGACGGAGCAGATTGCTCGGAAACTCGGCTGCTACCCGGTAACTGTGCGGCAACGAAAGAAGCGGTTGAGAGGAAAATTAGACAAAGAGATCAATAAAAAATAAGTTTCTTTGTCACGTTTGCTTTGCTCGAACGTCTTATACTGTGTAAGCGTGAAAGAAAAGGCCGACTGAAAAATTCAGTGAAAAAAATATTTTTTGTCACGTTTTCTTTTCTCGCGCTTCTAAGGTTACAGAGCGCAACTCATGGAAAATCGCTAACGTTAAGTCTTACAGAAAGGACAATCTAATTATGAAAGTATTCTTGAATTCTTTTCGCAAATTGCCGCTCGCTATGATTGCCTGCCTAATCATTCTAGGTGGGGCGCTTGGAGGGCAGTTGATTGCATCATCACTGCTATCGGCCTTGAAGGTTGCCAAGCAAAATAGCTTTCCTATTAAAACGATGGTGCCAGGCTTTCAGGTAGTAGAATTTAAGCAGGATGACCGGAATATTCGTATGGTTATGCTTAATAATTATGCGAAAAATATCACGGCATATGTTTTAACTACTACTAGAGCGGATACTCCTGGATACATACTGACTCAGCGTAAAGACTTTATAATTGCGAATAGAGAAGCTGACAGGGTAATCCAGCCGGGGACGAAGACCATCTTTGAGGGAGAAATTGATGGCCCTGCCGAAACACACGATCTGACAATCCGTGCTGTGGTTTTTGATGATCTTACCAGTGACGGAGATCAGGAATATGCGGATCAAGTACTAGATAAGCGTCATGGCAGGCAGTTATTACTAGATGAAGCTTTGCCCCGCCTTCAAAAATTTACACGGGCTGCGATTGAATCAGGTGCCTCAGGCAAAGGTGCTTTTTCTGCTCAATTAGAGGAAACAAAAGAGTTCTTAACATCTCTCGCCAGTAAAAAGCTTATGGATGCCTCGGCTGATACAACGTTTGGATATAAAGCAGAAGCGGATGAGCTTCGCTTGAGTCTGGAACAAATAGATAAAGACTTTCAGTCAGGAGATCCTCAAAGGGTAAAGTTTAGGACGGCTCTCTTTGAAAAGCAGTTTGGAAACTTGCGGAACAGACTGCAAATTCGCAAGTGAATTGGCAAGAGAAAATTGAAGATTCACTTCGAGAAATTTCAATAAACACAGGCATTCTGTGATTATTTTTCAAAACACTTTTGCACATTCACTTAGATAGCATACAAACTGCTAAATATCTCTGGGAGGATTACGATGAAAAGCTTTTCAGTTTTAATTATTATTTTCGTATTGTCTATTATTTCATCCACCAACTCTAAACGAGCAACTAAAGTTAGTGCTGAAGCAGGGGAGTGTGCGCTAGATTGGGTAAGCCCATTATCACCTCCTACAACAAGTAGGTCTGGTACCGCCTCGGCCACTTGGATTCCTCAAGCTTGGCCAAATACTGACTACATCCAACATGGTTTCGAAACGCTAACTAAAACGCAGCCAGTTACAGTGCATTGGAAAACTCAAGGAGCAATAACTTATAACCTTACAGAAACAGGGAAAGCGACACGCCTTCTCCCGCCAGGTGTTTGTCAAACAGGAATAGCGGGTAATTGGTTGAGTGAATGTTGGCCACACTTTTGGGGCCCTTACGATTTTTCTACCTGTGGTAATAACAAACAGAAAATTCGGTGGTCTACCTACGTTGAATTGATGGGGTAGCCACTGTCCACAATAGTTCTTTGATTGTCCAAATATGATCGGTCAACTTTGCCGCCATTGCGGGAGTGCGTTGCTCGTACCGACGGTTTTCCGC